>CAYYGK010000078.1:8984-11279 GCA_964471145.1 uncultured Eubacteriales bacterium
ATATAATACAGGATATTAGTATATACAAGGATACCTGTTAATATCAGCACCGAATCAAGCCTTTACCCTTAATCCTGTAATCCATCCTTACCGTCCTGTTCAGAAAAGGTATTTTTATGCACAGGAAAGACAAATGTCAAAACTCCCTCAATGAAACTCAATGCATACGAATACAGCAATTCCCAAACCTCTATTCCCCGCACTTTTTCCTTTTGTATATTATACCATTGTTCATGTCTGTTCAATCTTTTTTGTGTGCACAAATCCATATCCCTCTGAATACAATGTTAAGGAAAAACCTGCATAGGGGGGCTTAAGATGTACCGTGCCAACCCGGAGATACTTTTTTTTATTTTGGTATACCTGCTTTTGTTTTATGACAGTTCGGCACTTCTTGCCCTCAGGGGAATAAGTCCGGAAAAAACACGCAAACAGGGGAGCCCAGGTGTTCTGCTGTTTATTATATGTTTTTTACTGCTGTTCTACAAACCTGCAGGACAATGTATATAGGATCCGGGAAAACAATAGTATAGTATCGTATAAACGAGGGGGGTTGATCAGATGAAAATAAGCGATTTGTTTGACAAGATGGATGAAAAGGTTCTTAAAATGAAACTCAATAACGCAATAGATATGCTGCAGAAAGGGGACACCGAAGAACTGGCCAGGAAAATTAACAAGATGGACACAGACGAACTGATGGAGAAGCTCAATGACTTTGACCTTGACCGTATCAGGAAGATGAATATCAACAGGGAAGAGTTAAAGCAAAAAGTAAGCGATGATGACCTTGAAAAGCTCAAGAGCCTTTTAGGCCGGCAAGGCGAAGAAGTGATAAAAAAACTTAAAGAAATGATGGAGTAGTTTCTTTACCCCTTTCCCTTAATGAATATTTTTGATAAAAAAACAAAGAATATTCTGGTGAGTATTATTCAGGAAAAGGGGTGGTGAATCTGACAAAAAAGCTGCGGGTCTATTGTTTTATAGTTGTTTGTATTATGATACTGTCAACAGCTGCTTACATATTCAGAACCGAGATAAGGGCCTTTTACGGCTACAGCATCTCAACCCTTTCCTATTACGGCTCCAGGGGAGAGGAAGTAAGGCAGATACAGACAAGGCTTAAAAGATGGGGCTATTACGATGGTGCAGTCGACGGCATCTACGGCTACAAAACATACAAGGCAGTAAGGTACTTTCAATACAAAAACGGACTGAAGGTAGACGGTATAGCAGGCCCTGAGACGCTTTCAGCCATAGGGCTTCCTACAGGTAGCGTTTCAACTACCACCAGCGGAACATCATCCAGCAAAGACGTCAACCTGCTTGCGCATCTAGTGCACGGGGAAGCAAGGGGGGAGCCTTACACGGGAAAAGTGGCTGTTGCTGCCGTTGTCATCAACCGTACAAGGGATGGAAGATTTCCCAAAACAATAGCCGGTGTGGTATACCAGCCGGGTGCTTTTACAGCAGTGTCTGACGGCCAGATTAACCTTGTACCGGACAGCATCTCATACAATGCAGCCCGTGATGCAATGAACGGATGGGATCCGTCATACGGAAGCCTGTACTATTGGAATCCTGCAACCGCTACCAGCAGCTGGATATGGTCAAGGCAGATTATTGTCAAGATAGGAAAACACTATTTTGGAAAGTAGTCATCTTCGTCTTTTACTATAGAGTGTGAATGCACTGAACACATATGCCGAAAGCAGTATTGCGTATACAGAATAGAAGACCCATTTTGCTGTAAACAAATAAATACTGTCATCAAAATATGTAAAAAGAAACTGCGCTGATATCATTACTGCATCAAATATAAAAAAAGCAAACACTGTCTTCCAGAAATACTTGTCTGCCGCTTTTTTGCCGGCCTTGAAAGGCTTTTTTGCCCTTGCAGCAACTGCGGGCAGACAGAACAACGCATATATTCTGAAATACATGCTGCCCAGAAACAGCACCGCTGCAGTAAGCACTGCCACCAGCACTGATACGGCAAGCACATTCGGCCTTTCTATTGTTATGTCCCTCAATATAAGCATGAGGGGTACTGATGAGACAAGCATGAATAAAACAAAAACGCACAGGGCAAAAAGTATTGAGGCTGATGCTATAAACATCCTTGAAAAAAGCTGCTTCAAGCCTTTTACAAAGTCCTTTGCCACGGTTTTTGGCACACCTCTTACCGCATTGCCCATAACATTAAAGTAGCCAGAAAAAAACAGTGCGACAGCCAGGCCTCCTGCTAACGAAAAAACTGCCGTTCCCAGAATTGTATATGGCAATACATCTTTT
>CAYYGK010000079.1:0-10958 GCA_964471145.1 uncultured Eubacteriales bacterium
CAGCAACCGCTTTATTGGAATTACATACTCTGCCTGGGGACTGGTTCTTGTCGGATTCACAATAGCTGCTGCACTTAAATACCTTCACCGCAGGGGAATTTACGGTATGGCACCATATTATGCATCTTTTCTTGTTCTTGCCGGTTCTTTCATATTTGCAACAAGAATGCATGAAAGATACCTTTTGCCTGCAGTTATATTCATAACCGTATGCATCCTCTTTGACCGCAGACTGTGGATTGCAGCGTTTGCTGCAAGTGCATGCGTCCTCACAAACCACTGGTACATATATGACAATGCTCTAAAGGAAATCATCTGGCTTGGAAACTATGACACTATTGCAGTGGTGTGTGCCTTCGTAACACTGGCTTTGTTTTTTTGGAGCATATACTATGCTTTCAGATTTTCAGGGGGCTCTTCCCTCAAGGCATCAGAAATCAAAAAGGCAGGTGTGAAGTCATGAGGATAGGTATAGTAGGAGCAGGTGCAACAGGATTGACGGCTGCATATTATCTTGCTAAAGCAGGTCATAAAGTCACTGTGCTTGAAGCGGAAGACTACTGTGGAGGTATTGCAGGTGCTGTAGATATGGGAAAAACCCGTCTGGAGAGGTTCTATCACCATATATTTACCGGAGACAGTGACTTGATATCACTTGCGGGTGAATTGGGGCTGTCAGGCAGGCTTAAATGGCACATGCCAAAAAACGCGGTATATATAAATAAAAAGCTTTATCCCTTTACTACCCCCATGGACCTTGTAAGGTTTTCAGAAATACCGTTGATTCAGCGTTTAAGGCTGGGGCTGCTGGTTTTAAAGGCCGGAAACATCAAGGATTATAAAGCGCTGGATAAAATCAGCGCCTCAGAATGGATAAGGTCAAAGGCAGGCAGCAAAGCTTATGGAAAGCTTTGGGAACCACTTCTCAAATCCAAATTTGATGACCAGGCTAATGAAATTTCAGCTGTATGGCTCTGGAACAAACTCAAGCTCAGGGGCAGGTCAAGGGAAAAACCCATGCAGGGTGAAATGCTGGGGTATATGGAAGGCAGCTTTTCGGTTTTGTATGACACACTAAGAGAAAGGATAAACGAACTTGACGGCCGTGTACTGACCGGAAACAGGGTGCACGCTGTTCTGCCTGAAGGCAATGGCCGCGTAAGGATTGTAACTTCAAATGACATAATGGCATTTAATCGGCTGCTTGTAACCGCATCCCCCGAAATACTGCTGGAGACAGCGGGTGAGTATCTTCCTCTTTCATACCGGAACAAGCTGTCAATGATTTCATACAAGGCAAACATCTGTGCAGTTCTTAAGCTGTCCAGGCCACTTTCTCCCTGGTACTGGATTACTGTGGCTCAAAATGATTTCCCGTTTGTACTGCTTATAGAACACACATCAATTGTGCCATGGGAGGAATACGGTTCCCACATAGTCTATCTTTCAAGATACCTTGATGCAGGTAATCCCCTCTACACGGCAAGTGATAACTCAATAACAGACCTTTTTGCCCATCATGTGCAACGGATTTTCCCTTCATTCAATCCGGCAGAAATCAAGAGTGCTACAGTGTACAGAACAAGATATGCTCAGCCGGTTGTAGTAAAGAACTACTCAAAGCTTCTTGTGCCACATGAAACACCGCTTGAGAATCTTTATCTGGCATGCATGGCACAGATTTATCCCGAAGACAGGGGCCAGAACTATGCAGTACGCATGGGAAGGGAAGCTGCTCTTCTCATGACTAATATGAAACAACAGGAGGTATTGATATGATTAAAAAAATTGTGCCTGCGGCAGTATTGATGCTTTGCATGCTCTGCATAAATACTGCAGCGTCCGAACAGGAAAACCTGGTAACCAATCCGGGATTTGAGGAGGCAGCCGGTAATTCACCTTCCGGCTGGAAAACATACTGTTATGACAACTCCGGTGTTACGGAATTCAGTGTTGAAACAGGCTCACCATATGAAGGAAACAACTGTCTTGTGATAAACAATACAAAACCCAACGATTCCAGGGTTGAGCAGACAATTCCTGTTGAACAGGGTCAGATGTACAAAATAGGGTGCTATATCTTAACTGAAAACATAAAACAGCAGGCCGGGTCGGCCAATATCACCCTGCTGCAGGATGATGCCATTTATACTTCACGTGAATACATGGACACCGGCGGCGAATGGAAAAAACTTGAATTTTATATGAGGGCGCTGGAAGACAGAAATCCAAAGTTTAAGCTTATCCTCCGTCTTGGCGGACAGGGAACGGTCAACTCCGGAAAAGCCCGTTTTGACAGTGTATATGTTATACCGGTTGACAGTTCGGGGAAAGCAAGTGCAGAGGTATTCTACATCCCTGACAGCAGCTCGTCGAAGACCAGCCGGAACACAAGTCAGGGACAACCGCAACCGGGCGGGAATAACAGCAACCTTCTGCTGATCGTTGCAGGCATTGTGATCCTTGCAGTCATAATACTTGTTGAAGTCAAGCTTTCCAGGAAAAAGAAGCAGGAGGTTTCAGAACAGCCTGAAAGTGAATCTGAAGATACTTAAAAGCCTGGAAGACTGATAATAACGGGGGGTATCATGCAACCAGAAAAGACTTCAAATATTATACTGGCACTTTCCATAATAAGTGCGCTTGTATGCGGTGTGTCATCCGTTCTGCACTACAGGGGTGTTTCTTTTGCGGACTGCGTGGCATGGATATCATGGCTTGCCGCAATGCTGCTTTTTGCAGGCGCCTATTTATACCCTCACGCAGCAGGTCTGCTGGGGCTCAATAAAATCCGTTTAAGGAACATAACACTGTTCACACTGCTTTGTGCAGTCTTTTTCATAACACACCTCTGGAACTTTGATACAGCCCCGTGGAACATGAACGGACTCTTTGATGACGCTGCATGGAACATATACTATGCCGGGAGGTATATCTTTTCAGGACAGCCTTTCCAGGCCGCATTCTATGACCACGGTATCGCCAGGGAGGTTCTTTTCCATTACTATATAACATTTGCGTTCAGGATATTCGGCTATAACCTTCTCACCTTCAATATCTCGGTGATGATGCTGGGATTTACCACATACATATTCACTGTGATGCTTGTACACACACTATTTAAAAAGACTGCTGTAACTGTAGCATCTGCAGTTATACTGAATTTCATGCCGCTGCATTTTATATTCTGCTTTGTAGGACAGAGGTACGCCATAGTGCCACCGCTTATGATGTCTTCACTGTATTTCCTGTACCGGGGCTTTGGCAACAGCAGGTTTCATACTTCCATAGGTTCTATGCTTGCCGGCCTGTGTTTTGCCGGAGGCATAATGGGAAAACAATATATCATGGGTCTGGCAGGGGCACTGGTGCTCTTCCTTTTGCTTAACTTCAAGTCCAGCTTTACATATAAAAACTGGCAGTATGTCAAGCTGATGCTTTACGGGTTTGTGGCTGCCTCACTGCCCATGCTTGTATATATAGGATATAACAGCGGTATTTACTTTGCCAATGAGAGCAGTTACACCGCAAAATTTCTGGATTCATTGCGTTCAAACGGGATGGAAGGCCTGGCCCCGTATATTGAAAGGATGAAAGACTGCTTCTTCGGGCACACCTTCCATAAATGGTTCATACCGGATTTCCCCCTTATTCCAAAACCTCTATACATTCTTGTTGTACCGGGAATCATAATTGCGTTTTTTAAAAAAGGTTACCCGTTTGCAGTAACATCTTTTGTGCCGCTGCTGGGGGCTTTCATATCGGGCTTTTCTGACTACCGGGTGCTTATGGCGTGTCCACTTTGGGTTATCCTTATGGCCTATGCCGCAGACTTTTTGGCGGCAAAAATATGCCGTTCAGATCTAAAGGATATGCTAAAGTATCGGGTGCCGCTTAAAGTGCTGCGTTCTGCGTTGCTGGCTGCTGTTATCTGTGCAGGTCTGATACCCTGTGTTGCTTACCTTTACAAAAAATCACTGGATCCTTATTCAGTGTATTTCTTTGCGCAAAAGGACGTTGCCGTCTCAAGGTATCTAAGAGATATTGTTGCAGGCATTGAAGACCCGCAACCTGACTTCAGGCATAATGAGTTTAAGAAGCTTTCACTTCCGGAACCAGAATATGAAACATACATATGTCAGAAGCTGGGCTATGCCATAACCCATACGTTCCTTTATCCTTACGGAGACACAAAAATCATGTCGTTCAGCAATCAGCTGCCATACAATCTTCTTACAAGTGATGAAATACTGGCCATTAACCGGAATGTGGTTCTTAACCTCCATGAGGACTCAGGGGATGTCAAGCTTATCTGGGAGATCTCCGACAAGACTAGGCCTGTAACAGACAAATTCAAGGAAACAGGTATAGGCAATGGTTATACCATGGGTTCGAGCCACAGGGGCAGAAGTTTTACATTTTATATACTCGATATAAAAAGTTTGGACATAACCCGGCTTAAAAAAGCTGTCAGGAGGTTTTGATATGCAACGTACAGTTATAATGGGCGCAGGGCCTGCAGGACTTGCGGCAGGCTACAGGCTTGCACAGGAAGGCTCATGTCCCCTTCTGCTGGATAAGGACCTCCAGCCCGGAGGTATAAGCAAGACAATTAAACACAAAGGCTTCCTTTTTGACCTGGGAGGGCACAGGTTCTTTACTAAAATCTCAAAAGTGCAAAAGCTCTGGCATGAAATACTGGGAGACAGCTTTATAAAAACCCCCCGCCTTTCCCGTATATACTACAGAAACAGGTTTTTTGACTATCCCATAAACATATCCAACGCACTTAAGGGTCTGGGTGTATATGAGTCTCTGATGATAATGCTAAGCTATGCAAATACGAAAATAAGACCGTATAGTGAGGAAAACACTTTCGAACAGTGGGTATCGAACCGGTTCGGAAGGAGGCTGTTTTCAATCTTTTTCAAGACGTACACAGAAAAGGTCTGGGGTATGCCGTGCTCAGGCATACAAGCCGAATGGGCCGCACAGCGCATAAAGGGGCTGTCATTGAGAAAAGCGATTGCCAACTCCCTGTTCAAGCCCAAAAAGACCAGGATCAAGACACTAATAAATGAGTTTTACTATCCTGTCTACGGTCCTGGTATGATGTACGAAACAATGGGTAACATGATTGCTCAAAAAGGCGGTCAATTGCAGATGGGGCAGGAGATAAAAAGGGTGTTTCACAACAACTGCAGAATAACCGGTGTTGAAACGGTATGCAAGCATGGTGAAACAAGCTGTATAGGCGGTGCTGGTTTTGTATCAACAATACCCATAACCCAGCTTATAGAAATACTGGATCCGGCAGCACCACAAGCCATAAGGCGCGCAGCAAGTAAGCTGAGATACCGGAGCCTTGTTACAGTTGATGTAATAACTGATATACGGAATATATTTCCTGACAACTGGATTTACGTACATTCGCCAGAGGTAAAACTGGGCAGAATCCAGAACTTCAAAAACTGGAGTGAAAAGATGGTGCCTGATGATTCATTTACATCACTTGGTCTTGAGTATTTCTGTAATGAAGAAGATGATTTCTGGAATATGCAGGATGAAGACCTCTTTAAACTGGCTTGCTCAGAACTCACAGACACAGGTATTTGTAAACATACTCACATAAAGGACTACAAGGTTGTCCGGGTACCCAAGGCTTATCCGGTATATGACAGAGACTACAGGAATCATCTTAATACTGTCAGGGAATACCTGCATTCGTTTGAAAACCTGCAACTGGCCGGCAGATACGGCATGTTCAGGTACAATAATATGGACCATTCAATTCTCACCGGTCTTAACGCAGCTGAAAACATACTTGCGGGTGAGATTTTGAAAGATAACTGGAGCGTGAATACCGAAGATGAGTATCTTGAGGAAAAAAATAACCAAAAAGGAGATGAAAAACCATGAAACCCAGACATATTTTTGCTGTCGCTGTTGTTCTGATACTTCTTGTTTCCATTGCTTCTTCTGCCGGTGCATCTTCTGAAAGCCTCGTTGTTAATCCTTCCTTTGAAGAAGGCAGCGGAAACATACCGTACGGCTGGACCACATGGCAGTGGAACAGTGATCCGGGCGTAACGGAATTCGGCATAAAGGAAGGTGATGCCCATTCCGGCAGCAGGTACGTGACTGTGCAAAACAATTCGGACAATGATGCCCGTTTCAGACAGACAGTACGGGTGGAACAAAACTCAAAATACCGCATATCCTGCCGGGTAAAGACTGAAAACACAGGAAAAGATACACTGGGAGCCAATATCTCTATAGAAGGACGTCTTGAAACTTCACGGGATATAAAAGGAACCAATGACAGGTGGGAAATGACAGAGCTTTATGTCCAGACAGGTGAAGGAGTGAGTTCATTTGTGCTGACTCTGGGACTTGGCGGATACGGTAACATAAACACCGGAACAGCAGCGTTTGATGAAGTGGTAATGGAAAAGGTGGATATCATACCAGCCGGTGCATCTGCCGCCCTTATAGAAAAGAAAAAAGACGATGCAACTAAACAGACCAATGGAAGCAGTACTAAAAGACCCCTCTGGCTCATCCTTGTCGCAGTTGTACTGGCTGCTGCCGCATATGCTTATCACATGTATACAAAAAGAAGGGGGAACGGGGATGGCGGAAATACCCCTCCCTCAAATACTGGCGGAGGGACGGGTGAAACTCCTGGCCATATAGACAGCAGCAATAAGAAAACAGACCGGACAGATTTTATAATAATGGGAGTTATGACAGTTATCTATCTGGTAATTGCACTTTTTAACCTGGGCAGTCTGTCAGCCCCTGAGACAGGCTGGAACCCATCTTTTCCGGGGGAGAGCTTTACGATAGAACTGGAAGAAGAAAAGGACTTGTCCCGCATAACCTATTATTGCGCAAGAGGTACCGGATGGCATGCTACAGGCAAGTACATCCTGAAATACAGGGATGAGAACGGTGACTTCAAGGATTTTGCAACAATTAACAAAGACAATGTCTTTGTCTGGAAGTATCAAGATGTCTCTGTCATCACAGACGCAATAAAGGTAACTGTTGACACAGAAGGCGGAGCGCTAAATGAGCTGTGCCTGTTTGAAAAAGGGAGCAGGGAACCTGTCAAAGGACTTGAAATTACAGACATAAGTACAGACCCCTCAGACTCCGGTTCTCCTCTTAACCTGTTTGATGAGCAGGAAAAATACGCATGGAACCCAACCTTCTTCAACGGTACATATTTTGACGAGATATACCATGCGAGAACTGCATATGAGCATATTCACGGAATAGAGCCCTATGAGAACACACACCCGCCGCTTGGCAAAATTTTTATCTCTCTTGGAATACTGGTGTTCGGTATGAACCCATTCGGCTGGAGAATAGCAGGAGCTCTGTTCGGGGCTGCAATGATACCTATCATGTACATGTTCGGCAGAAAAATGTTCAACGGCCGCTTCTATGCATTCTGCTGTGCTTTTCTTATAATGTTTGACTTTATGCACTTCTCCCAGACAAGGATATCCACCATTGATGTGTATGTCACATTCTTTGTAATACTTATGTTCTATTACATGTATGATTATTTTATTAACAAATCATACGAAACAGGATTCAAAAAGTCCTTAAAGCCGCTTTTTCTAAGCGGTCTGTTCTTCGGATTCGGAGCCGCAAGCAAGTGGATTGCGCTTTACGGAGCCTCAGGGCTTGCATTTTTGTTCTTTCTGTCCAGATACCTTGAATACAGGGATTACAGGAATATCATGTCAGATAAATCCAGGGTACGGAAAACATCATGGGTAAAGAGTTTCTTTAAACTTTATATAAACCGTACAATAGCTGCTTGTGTGCTTTTCTTTATAGTAATACCTGCAGGTTTATACATACTTTCATACATACCATTTATGTGTGTTGAAGGTCCAGGACACGGGTTAAAGGAAGTGTTTTCACTCCAGCAGCACATGTATAATTACCACAGCAATCTTAAGGCAACTCACAGCTTTTCATCCTCATGGTGGCAGTGGCCTGTAATGACAAGGCCAATCTGGTTCTATGGAGAAAGCGGTTCATCTTTGAACCAGGTAAGTTCAATCGTGTCTTTTGGTAATCCTGCGGTCTGGTGGACCGGTATACCGGCATTCATTGCTTCAATTATTATATCAGTGTATAGGCGGGACAAAAAAATGGTGGTAGTATTTGTAGCTGTTGCGTCTCAGTACCTCCCCTGGATACTTGTTCCAAGAATAGCTTTTATCTACCACTACTTTACAATTGTCCCGTTTATAATATTAAGCATTGTTTATGTGTTGAAGTTCCTTCTAGAAAAAAAACCATGGGCAAGGTATGCCGTTTACGGCTACCTTGTCGTGGTCATGCTGCTTTTTTTATGGTTCTATCCCATTCTCTCAGGCATGGACATAGACAGGTCATATGTAAAAGACCTCAGGTGGTTTGATTCCTGGATTTTCTACCGCTGAGTTTACCCAGCCTGTCAGTAACGCTTTCAAACATCTCCCGGTATTTTACCTCTTTGTCCCTTTCGGCTTGCACTACTTTCTCAGGGGCTTTCTCAACAAAGCCCCTGTTGTCAAGCTTTGCCTTAACTCTCTCTAATTCCATAAGGAGGGTTTCCCTTTCCTTTTTAAGCCTCTTAATCTCCTTTTCAATATCTATCAGGTCCTCAAGCGGTATGAAAATCTGGGCACCTTCTATTACCGCAGTTACTGCATCTTCCGGTACACCAGCCCTGTTGTTTTGCACAACCGTTTCGAATATTCCCGCAAGTGTCTTGAAATATAACTCACCCTGTCTGACAAGCATGGAAGCATTCTTATCTGAAGCAACAAAAACAGCCCTGGCTTTCCTGGATACAGGAACATCCATCCGGGCCCTTATGTTCCTTATACTTTTTACCGCATCCATTAAAAATGCCATATCCTTTTCATCTTTTTCATAGCATTTATTCTCATCGTACTCAGGCCATTCTGCTATCATTATGCTCTCATCATGCCCAATCAGGTTCTGGTATACCTCCTCGGTTATAAAAGGCATGTACGGATGTAGCAGCTTCATTGCAGTGCCCAGTACTTCATTGAGCACATACTGCACCTCGAGCCTTCCCCTGCTGTCCCTGTCATAAAGCCTCGGCTTTACAATCTCGATATACCAGTCACAGAATTCATCCCAGATAAATTCATATATCTTCTGCAGAGCTATACCAAGCTCAAATTTTTCCATGTTTTCAGTAACCTCAGAGACAAGGCCGTTTGCCCTGCTCAGTATCCACCTGTCTGCAACTGTCAGCTCTTTCATATCCACCTTCGAGAAATCGGGCGACTCATCAAAATTCATCAGTACAAACCTGGCGGCATTCCATATCTTGTTGGCAAAATTCCTGCCTGCATCAACCTTCTCATCAGAAAACCTCAGGTCATTGCCTGGTGCATTTCCTGTTGTAAGAGTGAACCTGAGTGCATCAGTCCCGTACTTCTCAATTATCTCAAGGGGGTCAATCCCGTTACCGAGTGATTTGCTCATTTTCCTTCCCTGTGCGTCCCTTACTATACCGTGAATGAAAACATGTCCAAAAGGCTTTTGCCCTGTATGTTCCAACGCAGAGAATATCGTACGTGCAACCCAGAAAAATATTATGTCATAACCTGTGACAAGTACATCCGTAGGATAAAAATACCTATAGTCCTCTGTCTCTGCCGGCCATCCAAGTGTGGAGAACGGCCACAGCGCCGAACTGAACCATGTATCAAGGGTGTCCTCATCCTGTATAACCCTTGAGCTACCACAGGCAGTGCATTTTTCAGGCATTGTGTAATCAACCATGATTTCATCACAGTCAAGGCAGTAGTAAGCAGGTATCCTGTGTCCCCACCAGAGCTGCCTTGAGATGCACCAGTCCCTTATATTTTCCATCCAGTTAAAATAAATCTTTGAAAACCGTTCTGGAACAAACCTCACTGTTCCATTACGCACAGCCTCCAATGCAGGCTCTGCCAGAGGCTTCATGCTTACAAACCATTGCTTGGAAATGTAGGGTTCCACTGCCTTGGCACACCTGTAGCATTTCCCTACATTATGGGTATGCTGCTCTGTCTTTTCAAGCAGTCCCAGGTCTTCAAGGTCTTTTACTATTAGTCTTCTTGCCTCATACCTGTCAAGGTCTTCGTACTTTCCGGCATTGCTGTTCATTGTACCATCTTCGTTCATCACGTTTATCTGCTCTAATTCATGCCGCATACCTATTTCAAAATCGTTAGGGTCATGAGCGGGAGTTATCTTTACAGCACCTGTTCCAAATTCCATGTCGACATAATTATCTGTGATGACAGGTATCTCCCTGTTCATAAGGGGAAGTACAACCGTATGCCCTGCAAGATGCTTATACCTGCTATCTTCAGGATTTACCGCCACCGCAGTATCTCCCAGCATGGTTTCAGGCCTTGTTGTCGCAACCGTAAGGTATTCACTGCTGCCTTTCACCGGATACGTTATATGCCACAGGTGCCCTTCGGTCTGTTCATGTTCCACCTCGGCATCAGAAATGGATGTGCGGCAGCCGGGACACCAGTTGATTATCCTCTCTCCCCTGTATATAAGGCCTTTTCTGTACAGCCTTACAAACACTTCTGTTACAGCCCTGGAAAGTCCTTCATCCATGGTAAACCTCTCCCGCTGCCAGTCACAGGAGCTCCCCAGTTTTTTAAGCTGTTCTACAATTCTTCCTCCATACTTCTCTTTCCATTTCCATGCACGCTCCAGAAAACCTTTCCTTCCAATATCCTGCTTTGTAAGTCCTTCTTCAGACATGGCTTCAACTATTTTTGCCTCGGTTGCTATACTGGCATGGTCTGTGCCGGGAAGCCACAGTGCACTGTAACCCTGCATCCTTTTCATCCTTATAATAATATCCTGCAGGGTCTCATCAAGCGCATGGCCCATATGAAGCTGCCCTG
>CAYYGK010000080.1:0-1158 GCA_964471145.1 uncultured Eubacteriales bacterium
GATGAAACATATCCGGTTTCGGGTTTGATACACATAGCCGCGGCACTGCTGAGGGTGACACTGGCAGCTGCAGTCTCACTGCTCTATTTCAGCAGGATAAAGGAAACGCTGAGCAGGAGCGAGATGAGGTTCCGGCTGCTAGCTGAAAATGCAAAGGATGTTATATTCAGATATGTGTTCAGTCCCAAACCCCGCTTTGAGTATATAAGCCCCGCCTGTACAGAAACAACCGGTTATGGTACAGAGGATTTTTATGGGGACCCGTTCAAGTTTCAAAAGATAACCCATCCCGATGACAGGGAAATGATACGAAATACATTGAGAACACTTGAGAGCTTCAAAGACCCTTTTTGCGCAAGGATTATCCATAAAAACGGTTCAACGGTATGGTTTGAACTCAGAAGCAGCCTTGTATATGGAGATGATGGTGAAATTGTTGCCATGGAGGGAATTGTAAGAGACATAACCGAGCAGAAGAATGCCGAACAGAAAATCAGGTATTTAAGCTTCAATGACAAGCTTACAGGCTTGTACAACAGGGTATACATGGAAAAGGAAATGGAAAGGCTTGATGTGGAGAGGCAGCTGCCCGTAAGTATAATAATGTGCGATGCAAACGGGCTTAAGTTTATCAATGACACCTTTGGGCATTCGGAAGGCGACTGTTATCTTGTCAACCTGTCAAGAGTGTTATCGGAATCCTGCCGGAAGGAAGATATAGTGGCAAGGTATGGTGGAGATGAGTTTGTTCTTGTGCTTCCTGCAACCTGCAGCAGGGAAGCATATGCAATTGTGCAAAGGATATGTGAAAACCTTAAAAGGTTTGAAGGCAGTCCTATACCGCTTAGTATGGCCATAGGGATTGCAACAAAGACTGATAGAACACAGGATATTAATGATGTGCTCAAGAAAGCGGAAAAAAGGATGTACAGCAACAAGGTATTGAAAAAGAATGCGAATAGAGATTTAATGATGAGTTCAATAAAAAGGAAGCTTTGGGAAAAAGACTATCATTGCATAGATCATGAGAGGCGCCTTGAGGAATACCTTGCAAGGTTTTTGAGTGTTTTGGGTCTTGAGGAGAGTATGATGGAAGACTTAAGACTGATGGCATCGTTACACGATATAGGAAAGATAGCTCTGCCCGACGGTATGCTC
>CAYYGK010000080.1:1168-10932 GCA_964471145.1 uncultured Eubacteriales bacterium
ACTGCTGAAGAGACAGAGGTGATGAAATCACACAGTGAGACAGGTTACAGGATAGCCAGGTCAATACCGGGGCTTGACAGGATATCAGAAGAAATACTAAGTCATCATGAAAGATGGGACGGTAAAGGGTACCCCCAGGGGCTAAAAGGCAAGCAGATACCTGTTATAGCAAGGATATTTGCAATTGTTGACGCATTTGAAGTAATGACGCATGAAAGGCCCTATGCAGACAGATTTGATACCAGTAAGGCTCTTGATGAGATAAGAAAGAATGCCGGAAAGCAATTTGAACCGCATCTTGTTGACAAGTTCCTGACTGTATTTTCAAAGGCAGGAGCAAAGAGATAAATGGATGTTATATACCTTCCTGAACAGGCACAAAACATCATACTTTCATTGAACAAAAAAGGTTATCAGGCATATGCTGTAGGCGGGTGTGTCAGGGACACAATCCTTGGCATTGTTCCTTCCGACTGGGACATTGCCACCGATGCTCATCCGCAGCAGGTAAAATCAGTTTTCAGCAGGACGGCCGATACAGGTACGAGGCATGGTACTGTAACTGTCCTCATGGGAGATGAGGGGTATGAGGTCACAACATTTCGCACAGAAGGAGAATACTCGGATTTACGGCACCCTGACAGAGTGTGCTTTACACATTCCATAGAGGAGGACCTGGGCAGGAGGGATTTTACCATAAATGCCCTGGCATATCATCCTCAAAAAGGCCTTGTTGATTGCTGCAATGGTTTATCAGACCTTAAAGGCAGGCTTATAAGGGCGGTGGGCAATGCCGGCTCAAGATTCAGGGAGGATGCGCTCAGGATGCTCAGGGCAGTGAGGTTCTCGGCACAACTGGGGTTTGAGATTGAAGAAAAAACATTGAGGGCTGTAAGGGATAACAGCCAGCTAATAAAAAACATCAGCACTGAGAGAATACGTGATGAACTGACAGGTATACTTATGTCAAAAAACCCGCTGAAGTTTATACTGGTATGGGAGACCGGTCTTCTTCACAATATAATTCCGGAGCTTTGCAGGGTGTATTGTTCATCAGGCAGCAGGGAAAAAGTATTGGAACTGCTTAGACCGCTGGAGTATGCCATAAGTGATTGTGTGCTGAGATGGAGCCTGCTGCTTGCAACAACAGAAAACACCCGGGACATAATGAAAAGGCTTAGATTTGACAACAAGACGTCAGGCAGGGTAACAGCTGTTACAGAGAGTATGGGGTTGGAATTAGAGCCAGACCCAAGACAGGTAAGGAAGGCAGTGCATATTACAGGAAAGCACATTTTTTCATTATTGATTGAGGCGTGGGAAGCCATTGCAAGCAGCTGCCATAAGGATAAAAATGGCGCAGGAAAAGTCAAGAAAATTTTCAATGATATAATTAGGGAAGGACACCCCCTTGAAATTTGCGACCTTGAAGTGGATGGAGCCGATATAGCAGGTATGGGTTTTGTGGGAACGGATATTGGCAGGGTGTTAAGACTCCTGCTTGACATGGTTATTGATGACCCTGGCATGAACAAAAGAGAGTTTCTTCTCAAGGCTGCCAGGATGCATATGGAAAAAACAGATATGACTTAATGAACATGCAATACTTAACACCTTTTTAATATAAGTATGTTATAATTTTAGTATAACAAAGGCCAAACCGTAAAGGGGAGAGATACAATTGAAAAAAACTTTTGTACTTGACACCAATGTGCTTCTTCAGACTCCCAACGCAATTCATTCCTTCGGAGACAACATCATAATAATTCCCGAAGTAGTTCTTGAGGAACTGGACCGTTTCAAAAAGGACAATTCAGAACTTGGCGCTAATGCGCGGCATACTGCGAGAATAATTGATGCTTTAAGGGCCAGAGGGAACCTCAATGAAGGAGTTGTACTTGATAACGAAGGGGTGCTGAGGGTAGAGCTTAACTGCCATGATGTAGAAATACCAAAGAGCTGGGATGCCACAAGCAATGACAACAGGATACTAAGGGTGTGCAAGGGACTGCAGCAGGAGGGAGAAAACGTAATACTTGTCACAAAGGACATTTTTGAAAGAATCAAGGCAGATACAATAGGGATAGTTGCACAGGATTTCTTTGCTGAGCAGGTAGGTTCATATGACGAACAGTATAAAGGCAGGATACATGTGTACGCAGAGGAAAAAGCTATAAACAGGTTTTATGAGGCAGGAAGCATGGCGTATGACGATATATTTGTATTCTCATATGACTTTCGGGAAAGAAAGCCCGTTGAACTTGTTATAAATCAGTTTGTACTGATACATTCCTGTGACAATGAAAAGCACACCGCACTCGGCAGGTATGACGGAAAAAAGATAGTTCCTCTGAAATTCATTAACGAGAGGCCTTTTGGTGTGACCCCCAGGAATGCAGGCCAGAAATTCCTGCAGGAAGCCCTTATGATGGATGCGGACAAGGTTCCGCTGGTAATAGTAAAAGGGCCTGCGGGAACTGCAAAGACATTCTATTCACTTGCAGTAGGCCTTTATAAAATAATGATAGAACAGAGCAAGCAGTACAGGAAGATGCTTGTATGCCGCCCCAATGTGAGGCTTGATGAGGATATCGGGTTTCTTCCGGGGACCGAACAGGAAAAGATAGCTCCCTTTTTAAGACCGGTAATAGACAATCTTGAGGTTCTTATTGACAATGATGAAGAGGAGCGCTACAGCTCGGAAAAGGAACTGAGGGATAAGATAGACGAATTGTTTGACAGGAAGATTGTAAGCACCGAGGCGATTGCGTTCATCAGGGGAAGGTCAATAGCAAAGCAGTGGGTAATCATTGATGAGGCACAAAACCTTACACCAAGGCAGGTCAAGGGCATAATCACAAGAGCAGGCATGGGTACCAAGATTATGCTGCTGGGGGATCCTGAACAGATAGACCATCCTTTTCTGGATATAAGGACCAACGGCCTGTGTTATGCATCCGAAAAGATGAAAGGCAGCTCCCTCTGCTTCCAGGTCACCTTGTCGGAAGAAGAGTGTGTAAGGTCTGAACTGGCCTATGAAGGAGCAAGGAGAATGTAGGCAGCTGATGGGGCAGTTTACAAAAATGCCGGTTTAATCATAGCCTGGTAGGACTGCAGAGGCACATACTCCGGGATGCTGTTACCCGAGCCAAGCCCGTATCCTCCGTATTTAATGCTTCTTTGCAGCATATCGGCAGAGCGTTTTTGTATTTCATCCGGTGTACTGCTGCAGAGGAAGTTGATGTCGATGCCGCCCAGTATTGCTATCCTTCCGCAGAGCCTCTCATAGGCTTCTTCCACAGGCAGTATGTTGTCTTCAAAGGAGTGTTTTGCGTCATATGCAATATCCTGTATGATATCATCCATTACTGCTTCAAGGTTTCCGCATGAATGCAGTATTGCGTGTTTACCTGCATTATGTATTGCTTTTACAATTCTTTTATGCCATGGAAACACATACTTCTTCATGTCATGGGGAGCCAGCATAGTCTGCGTATTAAATCCCCAGTCATCATTTGAAATAAGTGCACCTGCACTTTCATAAGAGCTGCATATCTCGTAATATCTCAAAAGCCTTGAACCTACGGCGTCAAATATATCAGCGGCAAGTGAGGGATTGTCAATTATCATGTAACACAGATTGTCAAAGCCTGTAAGCCATATTACGTTTTCCAGTACCCCACCGGGGCCCATAACAATAAACTTCATACCGGAAGGCAGCTCTTTTGCAAGAACAGTAAGGCGGGTGTAGTCAGATACATCAGGGTCCGGCCAGTCATACCGGTTAAAAGTCTCCCTGTCTGTAATCAGCGCTTTTTCGTTGAGGGATATGCTTTCTTCACTGTTGGAGGTATCCGGGAGGAACTTGAGATCAGAACCGTGAATTGTGGCATAGTCATAACCGGCGTTTTTAAAACCCCTGATCTGCAGTTTTAAGGTAGAGAACTTATTGTTTTGTTCGGGCATATCATCCTTACAGTAATGAGAATAAACAAGGGGGTTCATGAACATCTCAAACAGGGTGGGGCGGTCAGGCGTTTTCCTGTTGAGAATTCTCAGTATATTATTAAAATTGGGGCTTCTCATTTTACATTACCTCCTGTTAATATATAATAGAATTATAGACGAAAATAAAAGCTGCGGCTTGACGTGTATTGTCAGATAATTGACTTAAGTTATCATATATCCGGAGTGGTATATAATGGAACCGATACATGAGCATGTGAAAATGCCCGAGGATGGGTTTCCTGTGAGAGTGTTCATTAGCAGGACCGAAGGACCAAAAGTATATGTTCATCCACACTGGCATGACCAGATTGAGATACTGCTTGTAATGAAAGGTAATGCAGTACAGCAGATAAACCAGGATGTGTTTGTCATCTGTCCTGATGATATCGTCATAATCGGCAGCGGATGCATACATTCAACCTATACAGAAAATACAGGCAGGACGGATATTCTGGTTTATCAATTTAACAGCAGTTTTGCAGATTGGGCTGAAACAATGCCAAATGAAGGCATATATTCCTGTATTTTTCCCAGCTGTTCGGGATTACCCAACCCTGTAAGCTCAAAAAAGGAACCGGGCAGGACAATTGCCATGATCCTTGGGGACATTTTGAGCGAATGCAGCACTGCAAGACAGTTCAGAGAGCTGTTCATGAAAGCATATATATTAAAGCTTGCCGGCACCATATTAAGGGAGTATTCTTCCAATTTTGAAAGCAGTGATACCAGAAAGATGGAGATAGCTAAGAAAACGCTAAAAAGCACCTTCGATATGATAGATATGAATTACGGCAGCCGGATTACACTGGCAGATGCTGCCGGAGCATCAAATTTAAGCATTTCACACTTCGCAAGGCTTTTTAGGCAGTACACTGGAACTACCTTTATGCGTTATCTTGCAGGATACAGGGTCAAAATGGCCCAAAACAGGCTCAAGGAAGGCATGAGTGTGACCGAAACGGCTCATGCATGTGGGTTCAATAATGTATCAACATTTATAAGAACGTTTAAAAGGTTAAAGGGAGTAACCCCGGGGCAGTTCTAAGACTTAGTAATTGTTAACCCCATGTTAAAAATTGAAAAAGGCAGAGGTTTTTGTACTCTTTTGTAGAATTATATTTATCATAAAATACGCGTGTTGGAGGGAAGGCAATGATAAAGAATAAAAAACAGGTCTGGTCGTGGGCAATGTATGACTGGGCAAATTCGGCCTTTGCAACGACAATACTTGCTGCGGTACTGCCTATCTTTTACAACGACGTTGCCTCAAAAGGCCTGCCAGATAATCTTGCAACATCATACTGGGGTTATACACAAACAGCAGGTCTTATAATCATAGCATTGGTTTCACCTGTCCTGGGTGCCATTGCGGATTTTTCCGGCTATAAGAACAGATTTTTAAGGGTTTTTGTGTTTACCGGGGTTATCGGTACAGCTCTGCTTTTTTTTGTGAATGAAGGAAATTACATTATGTGCTCATTATTCTTCGTAATAGGAAGCATAGGCTTTTCAGGTGCTAATGTCTTCTATGACTCATTCCTGCCTGACATATCCCCTGAAGGCAGGATAGACTATGTTTCAGCGCTGGGTTATGCATGTGGTTACCTGGGGGGAGGCATACTGCTGCTTATAAACATGCTGATGATATCCAAACCTTCGATGTTCGGCATAACCGATACACTTGCCGCTACCAGGATATCATTTATCAGTGTTTCCCTATGGTGGCTTCTTTTTTCCATACCTGCTTTCAAGTTTTTACCCACAGCTGAAAGGAGACTTACCAGGTTTAACCTTAGAAAATATGTAAAAGTGGGATTCGGGAGGGTATCAAGGACTTTCAGGAGTATAAAGCTCTACAGGGAGCTGTGGAAGTTCCTCCTGGCGTTCTGGCTTTACAATGACGGTATAGGTACGATAATCAGAATGGCAACAATATATGGAAGGGAAGTAGGGATAGGCCAGACTGATCTTATAGGTGCTCTGCTGCTTACACAGTTTGTCGGAATACCGTGTTCCATAGTTTTTGGCAGGCTCGGGGAGCGTATTGGGGCCAAGAAGGGCATTATTATTGCATTGTTCATGTATATACTGATAGTTTTCCGGGGATATTTTCTGTCAACCGCTATGGATTTCTGGATTCTTGCCGGCATGGTGGGACTGGTACAGGGCGGTGCACAGGCACTTAGCAGGTCTCTGTTTGGCAGCATGGTACCAAGAAATAAATCATCTGAATTCTTCGGGTTCTATGGAATTTCAAGCAAGTTTGCCGCAATAACAGGGCCTTTTGTATTTGCGTTTGTTGGTCAGATTACAGGGTCAGGCAGGTATGGAATCATATCGGTAGCTGCGTTTTTCGTGGCGGGAATAATACTGCTGTTAAGAGTGGATGCCGGAAAAGGGCAAAGGGATGCTAGCGTTTCAATCCCGCAAAATTGATGTCTGCAACGGATGAATGAATAAAGTCTTCATCGTTTTTACCGTCAAGGTATCCGCATATGAAGTTTATAAACTGAACTGCATGACGGACTCCCTCCCCCAGCGATATAAGAAAGCGGTTGAATTCATCTTCTGCGGGGAGGGTTTTCTTTTTGAGCGGTGCATACATGTATATTGTAATATCAGCAGGCAGTAAAAGATTCAGGACACTTAAGAGTTTCCTCTTTAATCCTCGCGGGCTGTAGAGTATGTTGTGAACCATTTTCATGCTGTTATATGAAGCCGATACAATGCCTTTGCCAATGTCCTGGCAATATACTTTAAGGAGTAATTCATGGTAAAAGTATGATATGATATCAATCTCACTATTTTTGATATCAACTGCAGAGGCCGGGTTCAGATGGTGGACAGGGCAGCTCCAGGTTTTTTGGGCAAGAAGGATATCCAGTCCCATTTCAAGTATTTTATGCTCAACATGGCCATGTGCTCTTTCGTTTACAAAAGGATGACAGAAGCGGTCAAGCATGTAATGTGCAGAAAAACCGGCAAGGTATGTGATTACTGATGAAAAATCCTTATTAAACCTCTGCAGGGCTGTATACTCAAGGGCATTGCCAAAAAGATCGCACGTTTTTTCATTATGCATTGCGGTTGCAGCTTCAGGGCCTTTTTTCTGTCTTATCCACGGCCAGAAATCATTGTAGTAAAAAATGTCCGGCCCCTGGCAGCCCAGGTTGTAGAGATTCCTGTTTTCTTTTATGGCATGCTGCAAAGGAGGGTTGTCAAGTTTTTCAAGTATCATCCCGCCGCCTATTATATGAGTCCAGAAGTCGGGCACTGCAAATACCCCCTGTTGTTTTTTCACCAGTATTATATAACAGCTGCGGTAATGATTACAAAAAGAATATATTATAATTGTGTTAACTTTTTTTAACAAACGAGAACTAAAGAATTGAAGGTTTTGTTATTAGAATTGCACTTTTCACAGTACATATTGTATACTCTATCTAAAAGACCGTCAGGAAGTGGAGGAATTGCACAGGTTGGATAAAAGAATGCACAGCCGTCCCATAGGGGTATTTGATTCGGGTGTGGGTGGTATTACTGTTCTCAAGGAGGCAAAGAGGCTGCTTCCAGGTGAGGACTTCATTTATTATGCTGATACAGCCAATGTGCCTTATGGTATTAAACCAAGGGAACAGGTGAAAAAGCTGGTTTCCTCAGCTGTTTCATTCCTTGCCGGTAAGGGCGTAAAAGCAGTAGTACTTGCCTGCAATACTGCGACAAGCGCTGCAGCTTCATATTTAAGGTGTATACATGATATACCGGTTATAGGTATGGAACCAGCTTTAAAGCCTGCTGTAACTTCCAACGGAGCTGGGAAAAGGGTGCTTGTAATTGCTACACCGCTGACACTGTCGGAGGAAAAATTTAAAAATCTTGTCAGCACACTTAATGCAGGAAATGTCGTTGATATGATTCCCGCCCCCAGGCTTGTACAGTTTGCCGAACGCGGGGAGACGGACACCGAAGAGGTTTCACAATTCATTGACAGGCTGCTGTCAGCACTTGATATATCAAGGTATGGGACAGTGGTGTTGGGATGTACCCATTTTATATACTTTAAAAGGCAGATTATTGAAAAACTGCCTTTGGGAACTGATGTAACCGACGGTAATAACGGAACAGTAAGACACCTTAAAAACATATTAGTCAGAGACTTTATGCTTGGCTGTTCAGGAAATGGAAAGGTCAGCTTTTTTGTCTCAGGCAACCGTCCTGCCACTGTCCAGGAGCATGAGAGATTTAACACCTTTATGAGACTCGCACCATGAACCACCTGGTTAACTGTCAAAATGTCACAGGCACCTGAAAAAAATTTGCCTTGTTGTACCAATCAGCAATTTGCGTTCTAAAGCTTATTTGAGCAGTACATACTAAATTTAGTATATTGAATTACCAGTGGCTCGACATTTGGTATGACTGGTAACAGTTACTTTTTGTTTGCCCGCCCAATCTGCTGTATGGTATAATGGTGTCCGAATGTTTGGATATGTAACACCGGAGAAGCCGGAGCTTAAGATACGTGAATATGAGACTTTCAGGGCGTATTACTGCGGCCTGTGCAAGGCGCTTTCAAGAAACTGCGGACAGTTTTCAAGGCTGGTTTTAAGTTACGATGCAACCTTCCTGACTGTTTTGCTGTCATCTCTGGTCGGCGAAGGGGAGCAGGCTGTAATGCAGAGATGTCCCCTTCACCCTGTAAAAAGACGCCCTGTAATAAAGTCATATGGAAATGTAATGAGGTATGCTGCAGACATAAACGTGATTCTTGCGTACCATAATTTAAGGGACAACTATATGGACGAGAGATCCTTAAAGTCTTTGGCAGCGGCTGCTTTGCTGCGGAATGCTGCAGTGCGTGCCGGCAGGAGAATTCCCGGTAAACTTCTGGTCATTAATGGAAGACTTAAAGGACTGAGGGAAGAAGAGAAGAACGGGACGGATTCGGTGGATCGGGCTGCTGAGCCATTTGCCAGGCTTATGGAAGAGGTACTGGCTTTTGAGGCCGGTGAACTGGATGGCAAAGACATCGAAGCGCTAAGGTGGATTGGTTATAATCTTGGGAAGTGGCTTTATGTAATTGATGCGTGTGATGACCTAGAGGATGATTTAAAGTATGGCAGTTACAATCCGCTGCTTTTGAAATTTGGGAAAGAGGGATTAGACACGAAGCATATAAGGGAGAAGATGAAGAAGCGAACGGAGTTTAATCTTACTTACTGCCTGAGTGAGATATCAAAAGGTATTGAGCTTTTGAATATAAGGAGAAACAGGGGTATAATTGAGAACATAGTATATATGGGCATGCTCAGGAAGACAGAACAAATACTTGGAACAGGGAGCTGTGGAGAAGTTGAGAAATCCGTATGAGGTACTGGGGGTAAGGGAAGGGGCAAGTGAAGAGGAGATAAAAAGGGCATACAGGGAGATTGTAAAGAAGTATCACCCCGACCAGTACAGGGACAATCCTCTGTCAAAGCTTGCTGAGGAAAAACTCAGTGAGGCAAATGAAGCCTATGAGAATATAATGAAAAACAGGTTCGGCAATAAAACAGGACAGTCGCGAACCGGCCCGGGCAGTGGGGGAAGCTGGCAGAACCGCAGTGAAAGCAACATATTTAATGAAGTAAAAAGGAATATTAACCTTGGTGACATAAAAAAAGCAGAGGAACTGCTTGACAGGTCTGATTTAAGAAATGCTCCCTGGTACTATCTTAAAGGAAGCACAGACTTTGACGGCAATCCGTTGGAACTAC
>CAYYGK010000081.1:0-9035 GCA_964471145.1 uncultured Eubacteriales bacterium
AAACCCGGTCTTACTCCTCCTCCCGAGCGTGAGTTCTGTCCCTTGTGCCCTCTTCCTGCAGTCTTCCCGTTACCCGTCCCGTGCCCCCTGCCCTTTCTCCTGGGTGCCTTCTTTTGGGAACCAGGTGCGGCCTTAAGTTCATTAAGCTTCATGCCTACACCTCCTCATACATAATGTCTGAAGTATCATTTGCATACATTCATGTTATGTCTCCGACTGCCTTTCCTCTGCGCTTTGCAACCTCTTCAACGGTTTTAAGTCCAGATAACCCTGTTATGGTAGCATGCACCATGTTGGTAGGGTTGTTTGATCGGAGTGACTTTGTCAGTATATCCCTTACCCCTGCCAGCTCCAGAACTGCCCTTACAGGGCCACCGGCAATAACTCCGGTTCCAGGTTTGGCAGGCTTTAAAAGTACCTTGCCGGCACCGTATTCACCTACTATCTCGTGCGGTATGGTTGTCTCAACCATAGGCACATTAATCAGGTTTTTTTTGGCATCGTCTATACCCTTGCGTATGGCTTCAGGTATTTCTGTGGACTTGCCTATTCCTGCTCCTACATGCCCGTTTTCATCCCCAACCACAACAAGCGCACTAAACCTGAAATTCCTTCCTCCTTTTACAACCTTAGTTACGCGCCCTATATTTACTACCTTCTCTTTCAAATCTAAAACACTCGCATCTATACGCTGCAATTATCTTCCCTCCTCAAATTCCTTAAAAATCCAGTCCTGCCTCTCTTGCTCCTTCGGCAAGCTCTTTTATTCTCCCGTGGTATACATGTCCGCCCCTGTCAAATACAACTTTCTTTATGCCTTTTTCAAGTGCCCTTTCCCCTAAAACCTTTCCTGCCTTCCTGGCAGCCTCTTTTTTGCCGGTGCTCTTTATGCCTTCCTTCACCGCATCCTCCAGCGTAGACGCCGAAACAATGGTGCATCCGGCAGTATCGTCTATTACCTGTGCATATATATTGGAAAGGCTCCTGTAAACATTAAGCCTTGGACGTTCGGCCGTACCTGTAATTCTCTTCCTTATTCTCAGATGCTTTCTTTTTCTTGCAGCATTTTTGCCAGGATTACCCGCCATTTTGGCTCAACTCCTTCCTTTTACTAAAAACCAGCTTAAGCCTTTGCACCGGCTTTACCTTCCTTGAGCCTGATTACTTCATTTTCATACCTGATCCCTTTTCCCTTGTAGACTTCAGGCTCCCTCTTGCTCCTTATCTTAGCAGCGTACTCCCCAACTTTCTGCTTGTCAATACCCTTGACAATAATCCTGTTTGCAGATGGAACCTCAAATGTTATTCCGTCAGGCTCCTCCATTTCCACAGGATGCGAATACCCGAGCGTAAGCACAAGCTTCTTACCCTGTTTCTGTGCCCTGTATCCCACACCATTCACCTCAAGGGTCTTTTCAAATCCTTTTGTTACGCCCTCTACCATATTGTTTATAAGGCTTCTTGTCAGCCCGTGAAGGGATTTATGCATTTTGGACTCAGACGGCCTTTCCACTGTTATACTGCCGCCGTCAACCGTGATTTTGATATCAGAGTGCATTTCCATCTCAAGTGTTCCTTTAGGGCCCTTTACGCTTACCAGGTTGTTCCTGCCCTGATTTACGTCAACACCCTTTGGTATTTCAACCGGTATCTTTCCTATCCTTGACATCCTCTAGATCCTCCTGTTCTTAACATTATGGACGGGCAAACATCCGCCCACTTTAAGAAACATACTGTGCGCTACCATACAAAAGCGAGCACTTCTCCTCCTACTCCTTCAGACCTTGCTTTCTTGTCTGTCATGATACCCCTGGAAGTAGACATTATGGCCACTCCAAGCCCTCCGAGCACCTTTGGGATTTCATCCTTTCCCGCATATACGCGCAGCCCCGGCTTGCTTATTCTCTTTATACCGGATATGACATTGCGCTTGTCTGCAGCATATTTTAAGTGTATCCTGATTATCCCCTGCCTGTCGTCATCTATGAAACTGACATCCTTAACATATCCCTCTTCACGAAGAATTTTAGCTATTGCCTTCTTTAAATTGGATGCAGGAATATCTACAGTATTGTGATTCGCAGAACCTGCATTCCTTATCCTTGTAAGCATGTCGGCAATTGTATCAGTTATTTGCATACGTCAAAACCTCCCTCTAAACAGCCGGTATTACCAGCTGGACTTTTTAACACCCGGTATCTGCCCCTTGTAGGCAAGTTCCCTGAAACACAAGCGGCATATGCCGAATTTCCTTATATACGCATGCGGCCTTCCACAAAGCTTGCACCTGTTGTATTTCCGTGTAGAATACCTGGGTCTCCTCTTTTGCTTGGCTATCATGGACTTCTTTGCCACAAAATCTCCCTCCTCCTTTATTTACGGAAAGGCATTCCAAGCGAGCTCAAAAGCTCTCTTGCCTCTTCATCGGTCCTTGCATCGGTTACGAACGTAATATCCATACCCCTGATTCTGTCCACCTTGTCATAGTTTATTTCAGGAAATATAAGCTGTTCCTTCACGCCAAGGGAAAAGTTTCCCCTGCCGTCAAATGAGTTCGGCGAAACCCCTCTGAAGTCGCGGACCCTGGGAAGAGCAATATTGAACAGCTTGTCAACAAAATCATACATCCTGTCTCCCCTGAGTGTTACCTTGCATCCCACTTTCATGCCCTCTCTTACCTTGAAGTTTGCCACTGATTTCTTTGCCTTTGTAACAACCGGGTTCTGTCCTGATATCACAGCCATATCGCCGGTTGCGGATTCAACAGCCTTCGGATTCTCCTGGGACTCGTTGCCAAGTCCCATGTTAAGCACAACCTTCTTAAGCCTGGGGACCTCCATGGGATTCTTGTATTTAAACTTCTTCTTCAAAGCAGGTATGACTTCATTAATGTACATTCCCTTAAGCCTGGAATTGCACTTTATCTTCTTTTTTCTGGGCACAGGTCAAACCTCCTTTCAACTCTTCTTCTCTTCAACCTTTTCTTCTTTTGCCTCCCTGGCAATATCGACAACTTCTCCGCATTTCTTGCATATCCTAGCCTTCTGACCATTATCCAAAACCTTCTTGCCGGTCCTGGAAGGCTGGCTGCATCTGGGGCAGAAAAGCATGACCTTTGAACTGTCTATGGGTGATTCACCCTTTATAAGTCCGCCCTGCTGCGTCCTGCTCCTTGGCTTTTTATGTTTAACAGTAATATTTACTCCTTCAACTATAACCTTTCCGCTGGTCGGAAATACTTCAAGCACCTTGCCTTTCTTGCTCTCATCCTTTCCGTTGAGTACAACCACGCGGTCTCCCTTTTTGACATGTATCTTTGACGCCACAACTGATTCCTCCTTCCCTCCAAACCGCTATAATACTTCCGGTGCCAGGGACAGTATCTTCATGAAATCCTTATCCCTCAGTTCCCTTGCCACCGGGCCGAATATACGCGTCCCCCTGGGATTTCTGTCTTCCCTGAGAATGACAGCAGCGTTTTCGTCAAACTTTATATGTGAGCCGTCGTTTCTCTTGACGCCTCTCTTTGAACGGACAATTACACACCTTACAACTTCACCTTTCTTCACAACTCCGCCGGGTGTTGCATTTTTAACCGAAGCCACAACTATATCCCCGATGTTTGCATACTTCCTTCTGGAGCCGCCCAGCACCTTGATGCACATTAACTCCTTTGCGCCGGTGTTGTCCGCTGATTTCATCATGGTCTGTGCCTGTATCATCCCCGTACCTCCTTTTGTCAAAGCCTTTTTCTGCTTATTTGGCCTTTTCAATGACTTTTGCAAGTCTCCATCTTTTTTCTTTGCTGAGCGGACGGGTTTCCATCACCCTTACCTTGTCTCCGACACTGCACTCGTTGTTCTCGTCATGCGCCTTAAGCTTGTATGTGCGCCTGACAACCTTCTTGTACAGCGGATGCTTGACGCTGCCTTCCACAGCAACAACAACCGTCTTGTCCATCTTGTCGCTGACAACCCTTCCCACTCTCGTTTTTCTAATGTTCCTGTCGGCCATGTACTTTACACCTCCGATTATCCGCTGACAACATTTATTTTGAGTTCTCTTTCTCTTAATACCGTTTTAACCCTGGCAATATCCCTCTTGACCTGTTTGAGTTTCACAGGGTTGTCAAGCTGGTTTGCCGCCAACTGAAACCTGAGCTTGAAAAGCTCCGACTTCAATTCGCTCAGTTCACTCTGCAGCTCCTGTTCAGTCATTTCTCTTATCTGTTCAGCTTTCATTGGCTTCACCGCCTAATTCGTCACCGCGGGTGGCAAACTTACACTTCATGGGCAGCTTGTGCATAGCAAGCCTTAATGCCTCTCTTGCCAGATTTTCAGATACACCCGCAATTTCAAAAAGTATCCTGCCTGGTTTTACTACAGCAACCCAGTACTCCGGCGCACCCTTTCCGCTTCCCATACGAGTCTCCGCAGGTTTCCGGGTTACAGGCTTGTCAGGAAATATCTTAATCCAGACCTGTCCGCCCCTCTTTATAAATCGGGTCATGGCTACCCTTGCCGCTTCTATCTGGTTGCTGGTAACCCATGCCGGTTCCAGTGCTTTAAGTCCGTACTCTCCGTTTGTAATCCTGTTGCCTCTTAAGGCTTTGCCCTTCATTCTGCCTCTGTGCACCCTTCTTCTTTTAACCCTTTTAGGCATAAGCATTACGCTTCTCCTCCTTCCTCCCTGTCCTCATTCTTTACAGCAGGAAGAACCTCTCCTTTATATATCCACACCTTCACACCTATCATTCCGTATGTTGTATCCGCTTCCGCAAAACCGTAATCAATATCCGCTCTTAAGGTCTGCAACGGTATCGTACCCTCATGGTAGTGTTCAGTCCTTGCAATCTCAGCTCCTCCGAGACGGCCGGCCACCTGGGTTTTTATGCCCTTTGCACCCGCTTTCATTGATCGGTTCATTGACTGCTTCATTGCCCTTCTGAAGGATATCCTCTTCTCAAGCTGGGATGCTATGTTCTCTGCAACAAGCTGGGCACTGGTTTCAGGAGACTTTATCTCGGTTATGTTTATGAGGACATCCTTGTCGGTCATCCTCGTTATCCTTTTCCTGAGTTCCTCAATACCCGAGCCCCCCTTTCCGATAATAAGTCCCGGCTTGGCTGTATGGACGTTGATCTTGAGCTTGTTTGCCGCACGTTCAATTTCAATCCTCGCTATATCGGCTCTGTACAGATTCTTTTTTATATATTTCCTTACCTTGACATCCTCTATAAGGTATTCTGAAAACTGGCTGTGACTGGCATACCATTTTGTGTCCCAGTCCTTTATTATACCGATTCTTAAGCCGTGTGGGTTAACCTTCTGGCCCATTATTCAACCTCCTCATAATCGTCCCTCTCCTTCAGTACGACAGTAATATGGCTGGTCCTTTTCCTTATCCTGTTTGCGCTGCCCCTTGCCCTTGGCATTAATCGCTTTAGCGTAGCTCCCTGGTTGGCGTACGCATCAGCTACATAAAGCGCATCCCTGTCCAGGTCATAGTTGTTTACGGCATTTGCCTCAGCCGATTGCACCAGCTTGTAAAGAAGCCTGGACCCTTTCCTGGGAGTGTGCTTGAGTATGGCGTAAGCCTCATCCAGCGGCTTGCCTTTTATCAGGTCATTAACTATCCTGACCTTTGAAGATGGAATCCTGGCATGTCTGAGTGTTGCACTCCCCATGTCCCTGCCGATACCCAGAGCCTTCTTTTCCTTTTTGCTCAGGTACTGACTCCTGCGGTTTTTGGGTGCAACCGAGTTATATGCTTTCAGTATCTCATCCTTTTGTTCAAGTAGTTCTTCCTTGGACCTTACCCTTTTCTCCAACGGAACATCCTCCTTCCACTAAGACGTGCTACTTGAGTGCAGTGGCCTTTTCTGTATGGCGTCCATGCCCCTTGAAAGTTCTTGTGGGAGCAAACTCTCCCAGCTTATGCCCAACCATGTCCTCAGAGATATATACCGGAACATGTTTCCTGCCGTCATGGACAGCTATAGTGTGTCCCACCATCTGCGGAAAAATGGTTGATGCACGTGACCACGTCTTGATTACTCTTTTTGTGTTTGTGCTGTTCATCTCCTCTATCTTTCTTAAAAGCTTCTCATTGACATGCGGCCCTTTCTTAAGCGACCTTCCCATTTTTTAATCCTCCTTTTGCCGGATGCTATTTACTCCTTTTCTTCACAATAAATCTGTCCGATTTCTTGTTCTTCTTCCTGGTCTTGTAACCCAGCGTAGGTTTCCCCCAGGGCGTAACAGGACCAGGTTTCCCTATGGGAGCCTTGCCCTCTCCTCCCCCGTGGGGATGGTCTACCGGGTTCATAACAACACCGCGGACGGTGGGCCTTATACCCATCCAGCGCTTTCTTCCGGCCTTTCCTATGGTGACATTTTCGTTTTCAATATTTCCGATCTGTCCGATTGATGCCTTGCATTTCACATCAACCATCCTTACTTCACCCGAAGGCAGCCTTACCTGCGCATATCTGCCTTCCTTCGCCATAAGCTGGGCGGCATTGCCTGCAGACCGTACAAGCTGGCCTCCCTTTCCGGGCTTCATCTCAATATTGTGTATTGTTGTTCCAAGCGGAATGTTTGCAAGCGGAGCTGCATTGCCCGGCTTTATATCCGCACCTGGTCCTGATTCTACATAATCACCGGTTTTTAAGCCTACAGGTGCCAGTATATATCTTTTCTCACCGTCTACATAGTGCAGCAGTGCAATGTTGGCAGTCCTGTTGGGGTCATACTCTATCGCAGCTACCTTTGCCCTTATGCCATCTTTATCCCTTCGGTAGTCTATAACCCTGTACTTTTTGCTTGCTCCTCCGCCCCTGTGCCGCACGGTAATCTTTCCGTATGAATTTCTGCCTGCCTTTCTTTTCTTAGGCTTGACAAGCGCTTTTTCAGGCTTCTGTTTGTCCACTTCCTCATTTACCGAAACCGTCATAAACCTTCTTGCGGGTGAAGTGGGCTTGTATTTTTTTATGGCCATCTTTATCACTCCTATAACCTGGTTCCTTTTTACTACTGCGTCACGCCAAATTCCTCTATCCCGGTCTTGTACTTTCTGTTTACAACCACTTCCTTGCCCTTGCTGTCATAATAGCTGTCGGGTACCGGATTGGTGTCGATCTTTATAACCGCCTTTTTCCAGTCCGGCCTGGGGCCCTGATGTGCTCCCATCCTCTTTATCTTTCCCTTGAAGTTGGCTGTGTTCACGTTTAGAACCTTCACATCAAAAAGCTTCTCAACCGCCTGCCTTATCTGTGTCTTTGTGGCACGGCGGGCCACAATAAAGGTGTACTTGCCATATGCAAGGTCCTCGCTGCTTTTCTCTGTAATATATGGCTTGATAATGACATCCTGCGCATTCATCAGGCATACACCTCCTCAATTTTAGCAATAGCTTCCCTGGTTGCTACAAATTTGCGGTATTTCAATATGTCATATACATTTATGGTGTTATACAATGCCGACTTAACACCTTGTATATTTGCAAGGGACTTTTCAACCTTTTTATCCTTTGCCTCAAGCACCACAAGCACCGACATGTCATCTATTTTAAGATTACTCAGCACTTCTGCTGCCATCTTTGTCTTTATCTCTTCAAAATCCAGACTGTCAAGCACTATTATGTCATTGTCCTCCACTTTTGATGACAGTGCTGATTTTAACGCAAGCCTCTTAAGCTTCCTGGGTATTGAATATCTGTAGTTCCTCGGCTTGGGCCCTAATGCAATTCCACCCCCGACCCACTGAGCAGCACGTATGCTACCCTGTCTGGCCCTTCCTGTTCCCTTCTGTCTCCAGGGTTTTGCTCCTCCGCCCCTTACCTCGCTGGTTGTTTTTGTAAACTGGGTTCCCTGGCGCCTGTTTGCAAGTTGATTTACAACGGCAAGATGAAGTGCATTCCCGTTTACTTCAACACCAAAAACGGCATCACTTAAGTTTATGTCTCCTGCCACTTCACCCTTTTTATCATATAAATCTACCTTAGGCATTTCATCTTCCTCCCTCATGCGCTAATTCTTTACTGTTTCCTTTATTACCAGGAATCCGCCCCTTGCTCCCGGTACGGAGCCCTTCAAAAGGAGAAGGTTTCTCTCGGCATCCACCCTGACAACATCCAGGTTCTGTACAGTGACTTTGTCAACACCCATATGCCCGGGCAGATTTTTGCCCTTGAATACCCTGGCAGGGTCAGCGCCTGCGCCCATTGTGCCTACACGCCTCTTGTATTTTGAGCCGTGGGACATCCTCCCTATTCTTGTACCATACCTCTTGGTTGTTCCCTGAAAACCCTTGCCCTTTGAAATACCTGAAACATCCACACGGTCACCCGGCTCGAACATATCGCCTACCTTGATCTCCTGTCCGGTTTCATAATCCTTTCCCTGCACCCGAAATTCTCTCAAATGTTTGCAGAAGGAAGCGCCTGCCTTTTCAAACTGACCTTTGACAGGCTTGTTAAGCCTGCTCTCCTTCACTTCGCCATAACCCACCTTCACAGCTTCATATCCATCGGTTTCAGCTGTCTTCTTCTGCACAACGGTACAGGGTCCTGCCTGTATTACGGTAACAGGTATGCTCTCTCCCTCTTCGCTGAATACCTGTGTCATTCCTACCTTGCATCCCAGCATAAACTTTTTCATAAACCCTTTGCCTCCTGTCATAGGTTCACCTCTGCGGTGAACTTAACAAATCTACATATCCATACTACAGTTTGATTTCAATATCTACGCCTGCCGGAAGGTCAAGCCTCATCAGTGCATCCACTGTCTTAGGCGTCGGCATCAATATATCTATCAGCCTTTTGTGCGTACGCATTTCAAACTGCTCTCTTGAGTCCTTATACTTATGAGGAGCCCTCAGTATCGTTATTACTTCTTTTTTTGTAGGCAGAGGCACCGGCCCCGAAATCTTTGCCCCCGTCCTTCTTGCTGTGTTCACAATCTTCTCGGCTGACTGGTCCAGAATCTGATGATCAAAAGCCTTCAGCCTGATTCTTATTTTCTGTTTGTTTGCCAT
>CAYYGK010000081.1:9045-10844 GCA_964471145.1 uncultured Eubacteriales bacterium
ACCTCCTCAATACTACGTACAACAAGCAGTTATCTGTACACTATGCCGGGCGTTTCATTGTCCGGCAATTTTAAAACCCAGGATCAAAAAGCCATATTTTCAGCCACCTGGGCAATCCAACCTCCAACGCTTATGCGTCAAAGCAAATGTACAGTGACTTGCCGCCCGGTTTCCTGAATCGGACATTCTCCACGGAAACTACCTGCATATACAGCAACCTTCCGCTTCATTGTTTGCCGAGTCACAGCATTCCCTATTGTACTACATGCCTATTCCTATTGCAAGAGGTTTTTTACATTTTTTTTTTGCTTTTTCGTCTTGCTCCAATTTGCAGGGATTCTACGGATACATACCGAATACTATTAAACAAATAGTAATATTGGATGTGAATAATGACGGGATTAAGCTATTTGAAAATAAAAATTGAATGTATATGCGAAGAAGAAGCTATACTGCCTTCTTATTCAGGGTCGGCGTTAAGGGGGGCTCTTGGAAGCGAACTAAAAAAAATAAGCTGCATAAAGGATTATGGCAGTGATTGTTTGAAATGTGAATATGCATCCAAATGCTGCTATACTTATTTTTTTGTAAATATGCAGGGTTCCCGTAAGGATATGCCATATGCAAACAAAACAAACCCAGGTCCTTTCATTATAGAACCTCCCGGGGTTCCTAAACGAAAGTACAAGACTGGTGAGAGGCTAAGATTTAATTTAATTCTAACAGGTGAGAGTACAGCCTATTTGCCATATTTCATCATATCTGTTGAAAACATGCTTCAAAAAGGCATTGGAACAGGCAAATATGCTTTCAGGCTGAAAGACATAAGGGATTTTTACACAAATGAAGTTGTTTATACTGATGGCAGACTGAACCATGAAAACATAAGAATCAATACATGGAACATGGAAACAGATAATAAGAATGCAGCAATAAAGGAAATCAAAATCAGGTTTTTAACACCCTTCAGATATATATTTGAAGGTAAGGTTAACAGCAACCTTGATTTTACTGTCTTTATAAAAAACGTATTTAGAAGGGTATCAATTCTTTCTTCAATCTACTGCGGATATGAATTGAATATGAATTACAGTTCGATGCTGGATAAAGCCCTGAAAATTACTGTTGCAGAATCAAAACTCAGCTGGTACGACTGGCAGAGATATTCAAGTAAACAGGATGCAAAGATCAAGATGGGAGGCTTTATAGGTGATATTGTGTTCAAAGGTGATATCACCCCATTTGTTAAATTCATCGAAATAGGAAGTGTTATTCACATCGGCAAAGGCTGTACCATGGGAATGGGTAAATATGAAATGAAATATAAGCCTCCAATTTGCACTTGATGCTTTCATATAATACTATCCCCCGTAAGGCATTGAGCTGCTCTTCCCAATAACCGAGGGTATGAGTCCGAGTGTTATTACAAGCAGTATAACCATAACAGCATCTATAAGCAGCATTGCATCATATGAGGTCATAGTCTGGCCCATCAGGATCCAGTTGCTGCTATATAACCCCATATCAAGCGCTCTTCCTGCGAAAAATGCAGAAAGGGCTGTACCTGCGCCCAGCATTGAAACATTGAATGCAGCTGCCATTGACTTGTTTTCTACAGGCAGCAGTGCCATCAGTTCTGTTGTTATAGCAATGGTTGATGCGGCTCTTATCAACCCGAAAATGAATGTAAGGCTTCCTATATAGTATAGTGCAGCAACCGGTACCATGCCTTTTAAAAGAAACAGAAACAGCACTGCTGCAAACCCGAAGTGGCAAATCAGGAACACATGCTTTGTCCC
>CAYYGK010000082.1:0-10805 GCA_964471145.1 uncultured Eubacteriales bacterium
GGCAATAAAAACCACAGTAATCAGACATAACAAAGCCGGAACAATAACTCTTAGTGATGTTTTTCTTCCCTTTTTTTTCTTTTCTATGTTTGAATTTTGTTGTATTATTTCCAGTTTATCAAGCTTGCTGCCACAGTTGCGGCAAAACACTGCTATCTCCGGGTTTTTTCCTCCACATTCGGTACAATACACCATAATGGCTATCCCCCTTACAAAACCTGGTAATATAATCAGGCTAATGTATTTTATTTTGAGAGAATGACACGAACATCCGTTATTTCACCTTCATTTATAATTATATTGTTCTTTACAAACGTCCTGTATCCATCCTTACCAACCTTGATACTGTATTTACCTGCCGGATATGCATCCGAAATATAGATTCCATCTTTAATGCCACCAGTCAGACCTCCGTGCGATGATGAATTCATGTGTTTCACTATTTCAATCATTACATCGTTTTCTACAGGATTCTCATCCTCATCCGTTATCTTAATCCTGATTGCACCCCCCTGCCTTGCTACGATGGTGCCCAGTTCAATTTTATTACTGTTTCTTGATTCAAGGTCAATTGCAATTGCTTCAGGATTTTGAACAATATCACTGCTTTTTATTTTAGAGGTTTTATTTTTCGGTAGAACCTGAAAATATAGACCATACATATGTAATTCATTCTCTTTGTAATTATAAAGGTCCAAATAAAAACAGCCGTCGTTATCGGTTATAACTGAATAATTTGAACTCCAGTCAGGTATCTTCCAATAGTTTTCATTGGTCAGGTTGAAACCCTTCTCTCCGACATATGTAACCTGTCCTAAAGATACTCTGGCTCCAATAACAGGGTCACCTTTGTAATCTTCAATTCTTCCACTTACTCCAATTAAGGCTTTCTCCCCTTCAAATGTGTTGTTATTAATAACCTTCTCTTCCATCGCTTCAGTGTCTGAGGCCTGGGAAGCCGTTGCTTCTAAAGCAACAGGCTGGTTTCTGCTTGCCAGGCTGTTTACAGCAATATTCAAATGCTTCAGATTAAATGAAATTGCAATAACAGCTGCTGAAAGTGCAACAATAATCAAACCTGCAAAATACAGGGTCCCTCTCAATCTGATTGCACAAAACGGACAATAGCGCCACTGCCATGATATAATTTTTTTGCAATTACTGCATTTCATATTTTTTCACCCTGCTTTTTAAACCTTATATTTAAATCTGTGAACGGGTACCTGTTGATATGGTTTTTCCCAATGACTTCAAGGTCCTTTTAAAGTTATCGGCCCTTGACCGAAAATCATCGCCCACTCCAAGATCAAACGCCATCCCCTTTCTTACAATCAGCTTTAAATAAACATCATTTCTTATGTCAGATGTGCGAATAACGCAGTAAAACTGCTCTATCCCTGTTTCTTTCAGCTTCTCTATTACTTCATCAATACTATCTGTTTCCTTGTCAGGTATATGGGGAGGGGCATCGGTTACCAGAACTATGACTTTTGAACCTTTTTCGTCAAATGGCTGCCTGCATGCAAGCATTATGGCATCAAGGGATGATTCAGGCTCATCATGTCCCCCTTCCGCCTTAAGTCCCGATACTTCATTCCTGAATGCAGTTGGATCTTTTGTAAAAACCTGGCCGCCAAAATTATGAACCTTGTGCTCTTCTTCATAAAGCCTGTCACGGAACTCAATCAATCCTATTCTGCTGCGGATTCCATCCTTTTCAATCATGTCGGAAAACTCAATGATAGTGTCCTTTATTGCTTCGATTTCACCACCCATCGAACCGGTACAGTCAAGACAGAACATAATATCAGCTTTTCTTCCAGTCTTCTCTTCAAGGACTCCTTTGAGCTTTTGCTCTATATCATCCTGGGAAAGAGATTTGTCGTTCTTTTTATCCTTAACGCAAGAGGCAGCATCTGATTCAAGTCTTTTTCCGCATTCCTTGCAGAATAGCGCATCCTCCTTATTGGGACTGCCACAGCCTATACATAAAGGTTTTTGTGCAATCCCATCCTGCGAATTAAATCTGTCGTTCTTTTTATCCTCAACAGAAGAGGCAGCATCAGTTTCAAGTTTTTTGCCGCATTCCATGCAGAATAGCGCATCCTCCTTATTTGAACTGCCACAGTTTTGACATATCCTCATGTGTCAACATCCCTCTCATTAAAGTTTTGAATTAATAAAACAATACATATGATACATCGGTGTCTATTTTAATTAATTCCTTTTTGCCATTCTCCAGCAGATAAAGGTCGCTGCAGTTTCTTTTGTCACTATAGTCCTTTAATATGATAATTTTCTTGCAGTCATTTGTATAATAAGAATGTACCTCCGATGATATTCTTTCTTTCTCCACACCTTCCTCCTTTATATAAAAGTTTCCTGAATTACTGTCCGGGTCATAGTCTGAAATGAATAATATTTGTTTCCCATCATCGCTTATCCTGTGATTCTTAACATTTCTGTCAATTCTTTCACTTTTGCCTTCCAGGGTTACAGAATATAAGTCATAGGTGTGGTCTTGCATATTTAAATACTTTCTGCATATTATTGTTCTTCCATTCTCACTCACATGAAACAGGACTACATCATCTGTAATTCTCTGCCTTTCCTGAAGCCGTCCCTCTGAAAGCCTGGAGCAATAAAGAGTACTACTGCTGTTATTACTGTTATAATTACCTGTAAACAACACCATCCCCTTTTCCGGTATGTAATGCACATTCTCCTTGACTCCGGTTGATATCTTTTCCTTTTCACTGCCGCCGAGTTTTATGTATGCGTCATACAAATAGCCGATTCGTCCGAAAAAATCTATGGCTTCCCTGTTTTTAAAATATATTATGTCACTATCATTGCCTGTAATCTGTACCTTGCATACACCGGAATCGATCTTTTCCCGGGTACCTGTATCTCCATAATGGTACAGTTCTCCCGTCGCCTCTTCATTACTGTCATATTCCACATTACTAAGAAAGTATATGTCTTTCATCTCTTTATCAAACCACAAAACCTTCCAATAATATTCAACATCACGGACAAGAACCTCTTCATACCGGTCTTTGTCTTTTATATAAATATCCTTCGTTCCTTTCACGCTGTCATAATTCCTGTCATATATTATCCTGCTGCCATCACTGCTCATACCATGAAGGTAGTGTACTCCGGTATCCACCAGTTCTTTTTCTTTTCCCTTTTCATATATATACAAGTCACCTGATTTATCTTCATCTGAATAATCAGATATGAATGCTATTGCACTGCCATCTGAAGATATGCAGTGGTTATAATATACATTTTCTGCTATTTTATCTTTCTCTTTACCCCTATATTTGACATAAAGGTCACCTCCATACTTTTCAGTGTCATAGTCCTGTATGAACACAGCTGTATTACCATCTTTTGAAATATTTAAGAAACTGGCATCTGAAGCTATTCTTTCCTTGCCTTTCCCATTTTGGCTTATATATAGTTCTCCAATCCATTTGTCAAAATCAAACTCTTCGAAAAAATACTGAATCGTTCCCTTTTCATTTACCTTCGCAAGCATTTCACAATACGATCTGTATTTTCCGTAAGCATCTCTGCTCGAAAATGACATCATTTCATTTGATAATCTCACCGTGTCTTCCTTATGTTTTTTGATGTATAATTCCCCTTCCTTTACATAAAGGGTGGGAAGCTTGCTTTTATCCACAGGTGATACGTTTTCGCTTGTATTAAAAAACACAAACCAGACTCCAGCTGCAACTGCTAATATCAACATGGCTGCAATCAAAGCCGGTCTCCCTATATGTAAGGTTTTTATGGACCCTGCCGGGTTGCTTTTCGTACTTTCTTTTGCTCCATTATTCTCAGGAAATCTTGAATTCCCACATTTTGTACAAAACTTTGCGCCTTCCTCCAGTTCAGCCCCACAAAAAATACAATGCATGAATCTCCCTCCGAAAATCAATTTCTTTTTCCTGTACCAATAATATCAAATAAAAACAGCCATTGCTGTGCAAAAATGCATAGTTATGATTCCCTGCCAGCAAATGAGAAGTGCATAAACGAATCACCAATGCCTATGCTGTCCCCGTTCCTTATTTCCATCTCCTGGTGGCATGCCAGCCGTGTACCGTTCACAAACGTTCCGTTTTTAGACTTCAAATCTGTAATATAATATCTGTCTCCTTTTTTTGAAATACTGATGTGTTCACGGCTTATGGAATCATCAGCTCCTGCAATAGCAAGTCTTCCCAGGGTTACTTTACCTTGTCCTCCAATATTGACAGGGGTTTTGGCACCCTTGTTTGTACCTGAAACAACCAGAAGGCATGGAATATTAAAGGTTCCCGTCTCCGATGTTTTATCATATTCCTTTCCCTCATCTGTCCTCTCCATATGCGGTTTTTTAATATCCCACAACAGTTCATCTACTGAAGAATACCTTTCGAATAAATCGATCTTCATCATCTTCTCCAGGATATGGCCGGCATTTTCAATAAACGGGCATTTAAAGCAGGTAATATCTATCCACTCATTGAAATCATTCTCTGTCCTTGATGAGATATAACTGCTGATTTTTTCAATGCTTTTTATGTTATTTAAATGAAAATAGTGCTCACCCATATACATGAAGAACAATACATGCCCCAGTGAGTAAATATCCGTCCTGGCATCTGCAATGCCTGCAGAACCTATAAGCACAGGGTCCATATATTCGTAGGTCCCGAATGTATCACCCGGTTTCGTTATTTTCAAATCCTTAAATTTACTAATACCAAAATCACAGATTTTTACCGAATCGAAATTGTATGAGACAATTATATTTGAAGGCTTTAAGTCCCGGTGGAATATGTTTTCCCTGTGACATGACTTTACGCCTTCAAGTATTGAAATAAAAATCTCCTTCTTTTTTTGACCCGGTATTAGTTTTGACCGTATCATCTCCTCAAGGTTTTTCCCATCTGCATATTCAAACAATATCAGCCAGGTTGAATCATCCCATTTCCTAAAACCGACAACCGGTATAACAAATGGAGACTCGATATACACAGAGGCCTCTGCTCTTATCCTTTCCTCGTCAACACTTCCCGGGGCTATTCCCTGTATTATTTTAAGTGCATACAGCTTCCCCGAATCTGTGTCAGCGCATTTCCATACATATCCGAATGAACCGGAACCAACCATTTCAATAAGTTCTACAGCTTTGATATTCTCAAGCTCCAGTGGGATTTTACCGCCAGGCTTGTGCTCAAGAATCATGCTCATCTCCCGCTCCTCCTTCAGTCGCAATTCGACATAATGAAAGATGTCTTTTCATTCAACGCATCTGATATACAAGTATGTCTTTTTTCAGTATACTTCATGGCTATTATTGTCTGATTGTCCTTTTCACCCTGACTTACTGACCTTTCCATTATGTTCTCGGTAATCTTCTTCAAATTGCCATAATTGATTTTTATAATTCTGGATAAATTATCAGCGTCCATATCTCCAACTGCTCCATCCGAACAAATGAGAATGATATCCCCATCTTTTGTTTCCATCCTGTAATCCGGTAACACTTCAGGCAGCGAATCACTTCCAATAAATGAGACAAGGGTATTTTTGCCCTCATGATATCTGGCTGTTTTTCTGCTTATGAGGCCTGCTGAAAGAAGTTTCTGTGCTACAGTATGATCCTGCGTTACTTTTTCCACAGTCCCGTTACCGGCCCTGTATAAAAAAACCGGACTGTCTCCAATATTTGCAGCTATTGCAGTACTATCCTTTACAAGAACTGCTGTAACAGTTGAACCTGCATTCTTCCAGTTGTTGCTTTCAACCATCCTCATTATATAGTGATTCGTCCTCAAAATTGACGATGTTAAAATGCCCGCAAGTTTCCGGGCAGTTTCTTCTTTACTACCCGGGAACACCGACATATCTGACAATACTTCAAATAAGTATAAAGAAAGGTTTTTAACAACCTGCCTGCTGATGTGTTCCCCATGCTCAAGCCCTCCCATTCCGTCGGCCACAGCAGCCAGGAGAGCAGACTCACCACCGGGAAGCAATCTGTACTCAGTGATTTTATATGAGTCTTCATTTATTTCTCGCTTGTTTATACAGCTCTTTGCATATATCTGGTAACAACCCAAAACTTCCCACCCCGTTCAGTCTGAATTTTCCTTCATTGAACAACATAATATCACAAAAAATATCTTATTTAAAAGAAGATGAGGCCATAATTTTGTCATTTATAGCCTCTTGTCAATTAAGTAATTTCTCTACTGCAATATCTGCATGTTGTTGCCTTCGCCTTGATTCTCTCATGACAATTAATTGCCAGTAAAATGCATGATGATGATGCTATCAGCCCCAACCACTCTTTTTTCATCACTTTTGATATAATTGCCGGAATTATGCCAATAATAAACCCAATTAATACGTAGGCAAAATCCAAATTTGACATCTTTTCCTCTCCCTTCTTTTCTTGAAATATCATTAATTGATTATCTTTATTATATCAGGCAGGAATGATTGAAAGCTGTACAAAAAAGTACAGTTGTCTATATCATTTATTATTATTGTATCTTCGACAAAAAATGTGTTATAATGGGCAAGGTCATTGATTCTACAATAATTTCATTGTGGCCGGTGTCTTATGGCATAAGGATGTGAGATATATGGATAACAGATATTTTGACACTAAATCGCTGGAAAATTTGATAGAAAACTGCAGTGATGAAAGTGAACTGAGAAAACTGCTGAAATCCAAATCTGTCCTGAAAATGGGTTATTATATTGATAACATTCTATGCGAAAAAAACCTTACAAAGTCAGAGTTATTGAAAAAAGCCAATATTGAAGAGAGTTACGGCTACCAGCTCTTAAGGGGAGACAGGAAACTACCCCGTGACAGAGTCATCCAGTTGAGCATTGCCATGGGCCTGACTCTGGTTGAAACAAATGATTTTTTAAAGCAGGCACAGCATCAGCCGCTTTACCCCAAAACCAAAGACAACAGGGATGCGGTTATTATGTACTGCATTCAAAAGAAAAAAAATCTTATTGACACTGAATTGATTCTGGAAGAATTCAACGAAAAACCCCTGCAAAACTTCAGGGGATGTGGAGAGTAACATATGAAATGCCTTGGCTGCTCCAAATCCCAAATAAGCAATGATGCCATATTCTGCCCCGAATGCGGTACTGTTTTTTCATCTTTTCCTGTACTAAAGCCAGGAACCTGCTTAAAAGGTGGAATAAACAGCAGTAATGCATACAAGATAGATTATGCCATTGGAAAAGGGGGATTCGGCGTAACATACAAGGCATGGGACAACATGAATAACAGGAGAGTAGCAATCAAGGAACTGCTTCCATCCGAATATGCAGCCAGACCTTATGGAGAGCGGAATATCAATATATTGGGCGGTAATACCAGTAGTTTTGAAAGGATAAGGTTGAGCTTCATACGGGAAAGCAACTGTTTAAGCAGCCTCAGGTCAAACAAGCATATTGCGGGGTATTATGATTATTTTGAGGAAAACAACACATCATACATAGTTATGGAATATATTGACGGTTTATCTCTTGAACAGAAAATTCGAAATGCCCCTGAAAACAGGTTTTCCCAGGAATATATCTTCAAGATTGGCAGTCAATTGGTCAATGCTCTCGCATATGCTCACAAAAATGGAGTATACCATTGTGATTTGTGCCCCAGGAACATTATGTTGAAAGAAGATGATTTCATTGTACTGATAGATTTTGGTGCTGCAAGATATGAATACAGGTTGAATTCCCATAGCGCAATTAACGACTGTTACAGTCCGATAGAGCTTTTAGCCCGCAGAGATGATATACGAAACAATGCCGGAAGCGATATCTTCATGCTTGGTACGATAATCTATGAAGTGTTAACAGGTGAACGTCCTCCGTCAACTATTGAAAGAACAGAGAAAATAAACAGGGAATTTACAGCCCAAAACATAGACGAACCCTTTAAAAGCTTAGTGGAAAAAGCACTTAAATATAATATTGAAGACAGACCGGATAACATACAAGAATGGTGGAATACAATACAAACTTATTTTACGCACAAGAAGTGCGTAAATACAAAATGTAAAAGGTTTGGAAAAATAATATCCATCAGGGAGCATATATACTGTACCTGTTGTGGTCATCCTCTTTCAGGATAATTCCTTTGATTTATACATTTACCGCACTTCATTTCCTCATCCCAGCGGAACCCTGTCACTGCCATCGGTCCTTATTCTGTACAACTGATTATCTTCGGCGCATTCGTAGAATATCCAGTCTCCTGTTACATTGATATTTTCTGCTGCATCGTTGACAATCTTCATCTCTTCCAGGCTATCCATATTCATCCTGTAAATCGTATCACCATCATCAGAGTTGGCAAAATACATCCAGCCATCTGAAATGTTTGCATATCTGAAATAATCATCCTCCACAATCTTTACAACAGTATTTCCATCTTTTGTTATCTTATATAAGCTCGAATTAATCGTAAAATATAGCCAGTCATCATATATGTCTATTAATTTCCAGTAACCATGTATATTATTGAAGACATTTTTCCTTAAACTTAATATGGGACTGCCACTCATATAAATAATGTATATATCTGCACCACGGTCAGCTTCTCCCGCAATTATATCATCATCGATCATAATGGTAGTAATATTGGGCATATTAAATTTTGAACAGCTTGATTCTCCAAATAAAAGGAGCCGAAGCCTCCAGCTTATATCTTCATCCATAGTATGAAAATATATTCTCTCATCTATGATACTGAGATTAAAAAGGATTGACCATTTACCTGTATTTGTAACACCATTTAATAATGAAGTTCTGTTTTTCCCGTTTGTCTTTACTTTGTATAAAGAGTTATTGTTGTAATAACTCTTCCTGTAATAAATCCAATCTCCCTTTATGTTTATATATTCAGCTTTATCATCACATATCTTTTTGATTCCACTTCCATCTTTCTTCATTTTGTATATTCCATCGTTACCTGAATAATAAATCCAGTTACCCTGTATTGCTGCTAACCCATCATTCTTCAGGTTCCCTGTACTGTTTCCCCTGTAGTTAACAGTTCCTGTTTCAGTTTCAGATCCGACACCCTCACCTTTGCTGCAGCCTGAAAACGATAAAATGGCTGCTGCCAATACCCAAAGAAACATTATAACAATTACCGGTTTTTTCATTGAAAACATCCTCCTTTATTACTCGCTGTTTCAAACCTGTTTGTATATTAACATAGAATTATTTGTTTTGATGTACAAAAAAGTATAGTTGTGAATTTAAATCATAATGATCTTTAAAGATTACATGCTTTTTAGCCTTCAGGTGCTATGAAGATGCCTCCTGCAATACACTGTCCTCTTTAAATTCCTTTATTGCGCCTGTGGGGCACACCTCCATGCATTTACCGCAGTTTGTACACTTCTGCGGGTCTATAGCTGCAAGGGTTCCATTGAAAGCTATTGCATCCTGTGGGCATTCCTTTGCACATCTTCTGCATCCTATGCAGCCTGCCTTGCAGTTTTTCCGTACCACGCCGCCTTTGTCAAGGCTGCTGCATGTTACAGATATGCGGGATTTCTTTGGTACAAGCTTTATAAGGTTCTTGGGGCATACAGAAATGCATTTGCCGCAAGCCCTGCACTCCGACTCAATAATACGTGCAAGTCCATCTTCTATGACTATGGCGTCAAACGGACACACCTTCTGACAGGCCCCCATGCCTACACACCCGTATGAGCATGCAAGAGGTCCTCCATAAAGGTTGAAAGCAGCTGCGCAGTCTTCTATCCCGGAGTAGTCAAACTTGTGCACACTGTTTTTATTGTTGCCGCGGCACATGACCCTTGCTGTCATGGGCTCCCCTTCTTCACATTCCATTCCCATGATACTGCAGAGCTCTGAGACCATTGAGGCTCCCCCTACAGGACACGAATTAACCGAGGCTTTACCCTCCACCAGTGCCTCTGCAAAGACATCACAGCCGCTGTATCCGCAGGCGGCACAGTTTGCACCGGGGAGAGCTGCCCTTACCTGGTCAACCCTTTCATCCACATTTACTGCAAACTTCTTTGATGCATATGAAAGCCCTATTCCAAACAGGAGACCCAGCCCTCCGACTACTGAAACAGGGATTATTATGTTTTCGAGCATTTTAACTACCACCTTTATGATTAGTACTTATCCAAACAGCCCCTGAAAACCAAAGAACGCCATGGAAACAAGCGCCGCTGCTATAAGGGAAACGGGAAGCCCCTTGAAGCTTTCAGGCACATCGCATTTCTCCAGCTTCTCACGTATCCCCGCAAAAAGCACCAGTGCCAGTGTGAAGCCAAGTCCTGCACCCAGGCCGAAAAGTACTGCCTGTAAAAATGTGTACTCACGCTGTATGTTAAGCAGCGCAGCTCCCAGAACTGCACAGTTTGTTGTTATAAGAGGAAGATATATGCCCAGCGACTTGTACAGAGGGGGTATGAATCTTTTCAGCACTATCTCCACAAACTGTACCAGCGAGGCTATGACAAGGATGAATGCTATTGTCTGCAAATATCCCAGCCCGTACACATCAAGAAGCTGTGTGTAAACCACCCAGGTAACCGCAGATGCCGCAGTCATCACAAAAACAACCGCACCACTCATTCCTATTGCCCCTGACAGCTTCTTTGAAACCCCCAGGAACGGGCATATCCCCAGAAACTTTGTCAGTACAAAGTTCTCTACAAGTATTGCTCCCATCACTATTACAATGATCTCTCTCATAATCAGGCCCCCTCCTCATTATC
>CAYYGK010000083.1:0-10747 GCA_964471145.1 uncultured Eubacteriales bacterium
GAGCCTGTACAGGTGAAACATCCAGTAAAATACGTCTATTGTGGCACCTGCCTTTTCATGAAGAGGTGTGGGCGAATAGAACGGAACAACTGCAACAATGTATGCGCAGAGTCCGCCGATGAATGAATATGCCAGTCTAAGCCGGTCTGCAGCTCTCCTGAAAGAGAAGTCCCTGAAAAACATGTACAGTACAACAGGTGCAAGCAGACCGCTCTGCGGTTTTACCAGTACCGCAGTACAAAAAAGAATGAATCCTGACACCTTCCTGTTTGCAGTCATCAGGTATATAACACCGAGAAGTAGTGTTGCAGGGATGGAATCAAACTGGCCCCATATTGATGAATTAAAAAACACACCCGGGTTAAGGCAGTATATCGTACCAAGTATCAGGCCTGTGCGCTCCTTCCTGCGCTGTACTGCAATCCTGTATATCACGTATCCGCCTGCAATGTCCGAAAGCACGGCCCATATTTTTACAAAAAACTCATGTGATATGCCGCTTAAAGAGAAAATCTGTGCCAGCTTGCCCGTTACCCACAGAAGGTACATGTACGCAGGAGCATATACTACATGAAAGGTTTTGTAGAAATTCTCAAAGCCATGTTCGGCAAGATATATGCTCCATGCCTTATAACCCCCCATATCGATCCTGTAGCTGGGCAGCATGCTTATCAGTATGCGGGCCAGGATTACTCCAAACAGTACTGCCGGCAGCACTTTACTGTTAATTTTCTTCTTTGCAGGTTCCAATTCCAATTGCTTCAACCCCCCTAATCTGTACTAAAAATCCTGTAACCTCCTTTTGAGTAGACCTCTACAAATGTCTGCTCAATAAGTGCTTCGTTAAGCTTGTAATCGCTGCTGTTCCTGTTGTCGTTTTCAACAACGATATAGCTGATGCCGTGCTTTGAGACAAGGTTCCTGAGAGTTTGAGCGCTTGCAGCCGAGTATATGCGTTTCACAACAGTTTTCCTGTAGTTGGTGTCATAACCCGCTGACCATGCATAATAGGGCCAGCCGTAAAATATTTTCCTTCCTGAAAGAAGCAGCGGGTGAAGTGAGTATGCCGGGGTAAGAAATACATCATCGGGATCTGTGATTTCCCGGGCCCATATTATAAGAGGGTCATCAGTCTTAATATGTATGTGGTTTTTATCCAGGTTGTACAGTGTTTTAATATCGGCAAACCCCGTAACTGTAAGTAAAAGAGAAAGAAGCAGAGCTGATGCAATACCCAAAGGCCTGCCTGAGGAGAAGAGCCCGTACAGAAAAGAGGCTGCAATTATATTAAGCAGCATCACACCGGTAATGACATACTTATGGTTCATTGTTATATCCGGTGTAAGTTGAAGCAGTGTGGCACAGGCAACCGGTGCAGCAAATATCACAAGAAGGAGCGGTGCAGAAAAAGGCCGTGTTCCGGTTCTGTAATGGAATGAGGCAAAGGCTGCTAATGAAACTATCAGCAGTATTATAATCTTGTACGGCAAAGGAAAATCCGGAGCCGGCCAAAAGATGTAATACAGTGCTGCGGCAGGAACAGCGAGTACTGCATACCTGGTTAATCTGCGGTGACTTGTAAGAATACCGGCAAGCAGTACAAGAGGCAGAACACCGAGCAGTTCAGTATAGAAGCGTGATATGCTTACTGCATCGGTGCCTTTTGCCAGGAATCCGACCGTTAGCCTCGGACTGAGGGTTTTGCTGCTTCCCATAAAAAATGTTGTTTGTATAAGCACAAGAATAACAGCTATCAATGCAATATTCAAAAACGCAAGTCTCTGTTTGGAAAACAGGGCCATAACAAAAAGAATCGAAAGCGCTGCAACAACCGCAGCACCATTTACAAAACCTGTAAGACCAAGAAGCAGACCTGCAGTTATGGAAGGCAGGATATCCTGAGGAATCCAGCTGTCACTTTTAACAAACACATCATTAAACCAGCCTTTAAGTGTCTTGTTTTTAAGTGACTTTAACATATCACGAAGATATGGAGTCATAAGCATTAATGAAAACAGCAGTATTCCAAGTCCGGCAGCAAGATGACGCTGGTTCACAAAGACCTTTTGAGCCCAAAGGCCCCATTCCTCATGTGTTGTATTCCCAATATGCCCGGTTAAGGCAAAGACCCTTTTAAGCAAGGCTCCCAGGTTTTCCTGTTTGTTCATGAATGTGAAGAATGCAAATGAACTCCTGAAATGAAAAAGCAGGGCAGTTAAAATGCCGGCCCATCTCTTGCCGGTAACCATAACTGAAAACGAATACAACAGCATCAGAAAGGATATCATGCATGCTATACTTGGGATGTTGAAAGCATGATCAAGCCGTAATCCTGAGAACTCCAGGTTACCTGCCAGGAACTGAAACAGGAAGTGGTATCTTATGGTACCGTCCGCAAAATGAGGGTATTCTGCAGGCAGGTTGGTACCAAATGAAAAAGAGCGAATCAATGCAAGATGCGGAGCGAAATCGCTGAATACAGAGATTCCGACCTTTATAGTATCTCCATCTACATGAAAGGAGCGGTACATGAAGTATGACCAAAAACTACTTACAATAAATATGTATAAAAGCTCCAGCCTGCATGACGACCAAAATCCTGCAGACCATAAATCTCTTATCCTGTCCGGAAAGCCCTTGATCTTTTCAAAAAAGCCGTGCTTTGCGGCGTACAGTATAATGAAGCCTGAAATTGCAATGCCTGCAGCCATATTGCCGTAAAGGAGAGGCCGGGAAGTGCTGCGGAAAATGTAAGAAAAGATATATGAGCACCATGTAAAAAGGAGAATGCCTGAAAGAACAGAAGCAGGAAGCACTACCATAAAGCGGGGCAGCCTTGCGCTTTTACCCGAAAGACATATTACGCCCTGTCTGTTAAAGAGCTTTGATGCAACGGGTGAAATCATGATGTATCCGGCTGTTATTGAAATCAGAAGAAGAAAAATACCTGTCAATTCTCATCCCTCCCGGTACCCGGTTTTATTTCTTCAGCTACTATGTACCTTGGTCTTCCCTTTACTTCATCATAAATGCGGGCTATGTACGTGCCTATAATTCCAAGACTTATCATCAGGGTGCTGCCAATCAGCAGCTGCAGCAGAATAACTGTAGTGAAACCGCTGAGTGCCTGCCCGGTGAATTTTCTGTAAAGAGTCTGTACTGCAAGAACAACCGAGCCCGCAAGGAAAAGGGTTCCAAGGAATGTCACCACCTGGAGGGGTACCGATGAAAAGGCTGTTATGGCATTTACAGCCAGTTTGAACAATTTGAAGAAGGACCATTTTGATTTGCCCTTTTCCCTTCCGGGTACGTCAAAATAAAGGTGGGTACGTCTGAATCCAACCCAGCTGGACATTCCACGGAAAAATGTGTTGCGTTCACCCATCTTTGCCCAGGCTTCCACAACTTTTCTGTCAAGCAGCTTGAAGTCGGAAGCATTCTCCAGGTTATAGCCTGACAGTGTTTTTAAAACCTTATAGAAAACAGATGCTCCCAGCCTGCTGGTGAAATTTTCCTCCCCCCTTGATGACTTGATACCCTCAACAACTTCATATCCTTGTTTCCAGAGCTGCACCATCTGTGGTATAAGAGAGGGAGGGTGCTGCAGGTCAGAGTCCATTATGATGCAGGCATCTCCCCGTGCCTTCCTCAGGCCGGCGCATATTGCTGATTCCTTACCGAAATTGCGGCTGAGTTTAAGCGCACCTATACAAGCATGCCTTTTTGAAAGAGTAACAATACTGTTCCATGTACCATCTGTTGAGCCGTCATCTACCAGTAAAAACTCCCTTTCTATGCTATGTTCGTCCAGCAGTTTCAGGAGCCTGTCCACAGTTTCACTTACCTGATCAGCCTCATTGTAAACAGGTATTATGATAGAAATAGTATAATCACCCATAGCTGTACCTCTCTGTTCAATTAAATATATAATATAAAATTAAGCAATACTCAACACGACAGTACCAACCCTGAAACAGCCGACACCAATTTTAAGACACCCACACCGGAACCCACAGCAAACGCTTCTTTTAAAGGCCTACACCCAAACCCCGCTAAAGCATCTGTGAAACCCGTGCTGTTATTTTGAATTGCCTTTAACACCAACACCAATACGAATTATAACACCTGTTATGACAAAAAGCAACAAACAAGGCGTATTTTTGTGAACTTAAAAATAACTTTGAGCTTTGATAAACTGCGCTTATTGTAGTATCATAAGCTTAAAGAAACAGAATCACCTAAAAGGGGTGCAGCAGGATATGAAAGCACTGGTTTTGACACAATATGGAAAATTGGAGTACAAAGATGTACCAAAGCCCCATCCGGGGCCTGAAGATGTGCTGGTGAAGGTAATGGCGTGTTCAATCTGCGGAAGCGATGTCCACGGTATGGATGGCAGTACAGGAAGGCGTGTCCCGCCTGTAATAATGGGGCATGAAGCCTCGGGGGTTATTGAGGACAAAGGCGAAAAAGCAAATGATTTCAGTATAGGGGACAGGGTGACATTTGACTCCACTATCTATTGCGGCAAATGTTTTTACTGCAGGAAGGGAGAGGTGAACCTGTGTGAAAGCAGGACTGTTCTTGGGGTATCATGCAGAGAATACAGGCAGGACGGAGCTTTTGCACAGTATGTAGCTGTTCCACAGCGTGTTATATACAGGCTGCCGGATGAAGTATCCTTCGAAAGGGCAGCAATGGTTGAGCCCTTGTCGGTGGCCCTCCATGCGGTCAACAGCACTCCCGTTTGCATAAACGACACAGCAGTCGTTATGGGAGCCGGAACAATAGGCCTCCTCATTATCCAGCTGCTTAGGATTCATGGATGCGGAAAAATAATAGTGGCTGACATTGAGCAAAACAAACTGGATCTGGCCTTGAAACTTGGCGCTACAAGCACGCTGAGGGCAGACAAGACTGATGTAAAGGATGAGGTAATGAAAGCTACAGGCGGCACAGGGGCGGATATTGTGCTGGAAGCAGTAGGAGTTGCCCGGACTGTAAGGACAGCAGTTTTTTCTGCTGCAAAGGGAGGAAGTGTAACTCTTGTGGGGAATGTTTCACCCGAAGTAGAATTCCCTCTTCAGACGGTGGTAACAAGGGAGATATCGTTAAATGGCTCCTGCGGTTCCAGTGGTGAATATGATAGATGCCTTGACCTTATCGCAAAAGGGGTTGTTGATGTAGATGTCATGATAAGCAGGGAGGTTCCTCTCAGGGGTGGTGCACAATGGTTCGAAAAGCTTTACAACAGAGAACGGGGACTTAGGAAGGTAGTGCTTAAACCCTGGGATGAGGGAGAGAAATGATGAAGGCTCTGGTAAAGTACGGCAATAAAAACGGGCAGGTTGAAATACGTGATGTGAAAGAACCGGTCATCGGAGATTCTGATGTACTTCTGGAAGTAAAATCTGCCGGCATTTGCGGATGGGATATTGAGATGTGGCGGCATAAAATGGCCTACCCTGTGGAAGTACCGGTAATACAGGGGCATGAGTTCTGCGGGATTGTAAAAGAGACAGGCAGGGATGTCACTTGTTTCAATGCAGGGGACAGGGTGGTGAGCGAAACCGCAGCGGAAATCTGCGGCAAATGCCCGCAGTGCCTTACAGGCAATTATCATGTCTGCAGCAGCAGAAAGGGTTTCGGGTATGGAGTGGATGGTGCATTTACCGATTTTGTGAGAGTTCCGGAAAGGTGTCTTCACCACATACCTGAAAACGTGGGTTTTGACCATGCAGCACTGACAGAACCAGCGAGTGTGGCCTATCAGGCACTGTCGGTAATGTCAGATATTATTCCGGGCAGGCCTGTGCTGATAATCGGGCCGGGACCTGTGGGACTGTTCTCTCTTCAGATTGCAAGTATCTGCGGGGCTGGGCGGATTATACTTGCTGGTACTTCCAGGTCTGGCTACAGATTTACTGTGGCAGAGAAGCTTGGTGCAGACCTGATGGTTGATGTTACCAATGAAGACTCAATGGAAGTCCTGACCGGGGCGGCTGACGGTGAGGGATACCATCTGGTTGTTGATGCAGCCGGAAACAGCCGTGCGCTGGAGATGGCATTGGATATGGTGGCACCCCTTGGGCAGATTACAAAGATAGGGTGGGGCCCTGAGCCTGTTGATATAAGTCTTGACCCTTTGCTGAAAAAAGCTGCAAGGCTTCAGGGAACCTTCAGTCATACCTGGCATACATGGGAAGCAGTACTTGCACTTATGAGCCAGGGGAAGTTTGATATGGAGGCAATGATTACAAAACGCATCGAGCTTAATGATTGGTATGATACCTTCGGTGAGATAGAAGAAGGCAGTATAGTCAAGGCGGTAATCCGGTTCAACAGATGACAATCTATATCACTTCATCATATGCAGGCAACAACAAAGGCAAACTGGGAAGTTATGTTGCCTGCGGGAAACATTTGTTGTATCATTAGTGTAAACAACTTTATGGGTGGTTTTACTGATGAATTACGGATTTGTGCGGACTGCTGCAGCTGTACCCAAGGTAAGGATTGCTGATTGTGAATATAATGCCAGGCGAATTATGGGCCTTATGGAGAAGGCAAATGAAAAGGGCGTGCAGTTTGTTGTGTTTCCCGAACTTTGCATCACATCATACACATGCGGAGACCTTTTTCAGCAGGAGACGCTGCTCCAAGATGCAATAGAAAACCTGGAACAGATTCTGAAAAAAACTTCAGGTACAGGGACAGTATCCATCCTGGGCATGCCGCTCCACTACAGGAATAAGCTTTTTAACTGCGGTGTTGCAATACAGGACGGCAGGATACTTGGAGCTGTACCCAAGTCATACGTACCTGGTTATAATGAGTTTTATGAGGGAAGGTGGTTTGCGCCTGCTTCAGAGGAGTACACCGGGGTTCTCAGGCTTTGCGGACAGGATGTTCCCTTTGGAAACGACCTGATATTCAGGGATGCAAAGGACCAGAAGATATGTTTTGGAATTGAACTGTGCGAGGACCTGTGGGTTGCAATACCACGCAGTTCATGGCAGGCACTGGCCGGTGCGACCCTTTTATTCAACCTTTCTGCAAGTAATGACCTTATCACCAAGCTGGACTACAGGAAAACGCTTGTCAGGCACCAATCTGCCAAGTGTATAGCTGCTTACACATATGCATCGTGTGGGATGGGAGAGTCAACAACCGACCTTGTATTCGGGGGGCATGCCATAGTTGCAGAAAACGGAGTTATTCTTTCCGAGTCGGAGAGATTTTCCGACAAGGATCAGATTGTTTATACCGATACAGATGTTGAAAGGCTTGTTAACGACAGAATAAAAAATACCAGTTTCAAACATACAGGTGGACCAAATTTCAGGGAAGTATTGTTTGAGACCGACTGTTCAGATTCAATAGACATTGAAAGAGATTTCAGCCCGTATCCATTTGTGCCTTCTGATGAGACAAGAAGGGATGAAAGGTGCAGGGAGGTATTTATGATACAGACCTCCGGATTGGCAGCCAGGCTCAATCACACCGGAATAGGGAAGACAGTTGTTGGTGTTTCAGGCGGCCTGGATTCAACGCTTGCTCTGCTTGTTACAGCAAAAACCTTTGACCGAATGAAAAGGGACAGGAAAAACATTATAGCAGTTACCATGCCTGGTTTTGGGACTACGGGACATACCTATGAAAATGCAATAAAACTTGCCGAGTCACTGGGAACTGTAAAAATGGATATTGATATAAGGGAGGCGTGTATTAAGCATTTCAAAGACATAGGACACGACCCTCAGGAGCATGATGTGACTTATGAAAATGTACAGGCCAGGGAGAGGACACAGATTCTTATGGACATTGCAAACAGAGAGGGCGGACTTGTGGCAGGAACATCCGACCTTTCGGAAATGGCACTTGGCTGGTCCACATACAATGGAGACCATATGTCCATGTATGCGGTTAACTGTGGTGTACCTAAGACTCTGGTAAGATACCTTGTAGAATGGATTGCTGAAAACGTTGCGGACAATAGCACCAGGCAGGTGTTGCGAAGTGTGCTTAATACTCCTATAACCCCGGAGTTGCTTCCGCCTGATGATGAAGGTGGAATAGGTCAGCGTACCGAGGATATTATCGGCCCGTATGAGTTACATGATTTTTTCCTGTATCATATTGTAAGGTATGGAGCAGACCCCAAAAAGACAGCTTTTCTTGCAAAAAAGGCTTTTGGAAAAAGATATGATGACGGTGAAATAAAGAAATGGCTTAAGTTGTTCATACAGAGATTTTTCAGCCAGCAGTTCAAGAGGTCCTGTGTGCCTGACGGTCCCAAGGTGGGTACCATCAGCCTGTCACCAAGAGGAGACTGGAGAATGCCAAGTGACGCAACCTGTGCGGCATGGCTTAAAAGACTGGAGAATCAGATATGATTTATGTTGATGCGCACTGTGACACCCTTACTGAACTTTCGGGCAGCGGTGGAGATATCCTGAAAAACAGCTTTCATGTAGATTTGGAAAGGATGCTTGAATACAAAGGCTTTGTGCAGTTCTTTGCTTCATTCGTACCACCTGCAGCAGGGCAGGCATATTCTTTAAGGTATGGATTGAAACTAATAGATGTGTTCTACAGTCAACTCAAAAAATACTCTGACAGGATGTGTCTGTGTTTAAGCTACAACGACATACAGAAGTCTTTGGAATCAGGCAGGGTAGCTGCTTTGCTCTCCATAGAAGATGGTATTCTGCTCCAGGGAGAGATTGCAGTTTTACGGATGCTTTACAGACTTGGTATAAGGAGCATCTGCCTTACATGGAACCACAGGAATGAAATCGCAGACGGTGTTTTTGAAACAGACTCCGGAGGTGGACTTACCAGATTCGGCAGGCAGACGGTGCAGGAAATGAACAGACTGGGTATGATTATCGATGTATCACACCTGTCAGAGGAGGGCTTCCGGGATGTTCTGGAATGTTCAGGGCAGCCTGTCATTGCCTCGCATTCCAATGCAAAGAGCATATGCGATCATCCAAGAAATCTTACGGATGAACAGATAAAGGCAATAGCCCAAAGGGGAGGGGTCATAGGTATCAACTTCTGTCCTGATTTTCTAAGCGGCAAAAATCCCGGAATTGGTACCATCACAGCACATATAGAGCATGTTGTCTCCATAGCTGGTGAGGAATCGGCAGGTCTGGGTTCGGATTTTGACGGCATCGGAAGCCCGCCGGAGGGTATAGCAGGGGTACAGGACCTTGGGAAAGTTGCTGAACACCTGCTGAAAATGAATTACAGTGAAGAAACAGTGAAAAAGATTGCCGGGCTAAATTTTCTAAGAGTGATGAAAAAGATACTGAAATGACAATATTTTCAGTATTCATTCAACTTGACAAACGTATATAACTGTCTTAAAATATGCATGAAGCTTTGCGGTGGGTGTAGCTCAGTTTGGTTAGAGCGCCAGATTGTGGCTCTGGAGGCCGTGGGTTCGACTCCCATCATCCACCCCATTTTTTTTTGATAGTTTGATGATGTTTTAGAATAATATTAATAGCAGTATTGGGATGTAGCCAAGCCGGTAAGGCACCAGACTTTGACTCTGGCATTCGTAGGTTCGAGTCCTGCCATCCCAGCCACTAAAGCGGGAGCCGCTTTAAGCGGTTCCTTTAATGTGGGCCATTAGCTCAGTCGGTAGAGCACTTGACTTTTAATCAAGGTGTCACAGGTTCGATTCCTGTATGGCTCACCATGAAACTCGCTTTTCCGTAAGGATGGGTGGGTTTTTTTCTGTGTGGAGTTGGTACAGGGGGAGGAGGATTGTGCTGATTTCGTGCCGGTATTGGCACAAGAGGAAGTAGCGGGGAGGATGAACAAATAAAAACAAGTAAAAACTATGGAATTCAGTCTTATTCTACTAAATAATGTGGAGGTACTATAATGAGTGAACAATACACACAGACACAATACCTGGAAGCTCGTAAGAGATTCCTGTATAATATGAGAAAAAAGTTGGAGTGGACAACAGCACAAACAGCAAAGAAACTAAAGGTCATGGAAACAGAGTATATTAACTTTGAAAAAGGATTAACCAAAGACTTGGCAGATTACGAGTGGGAAGATATAGAATTTTTTTTAACTAATCAATTAAATGCATTAGAGAAAAAATTCTGATATGCCATTAAAGAATAAATCAAGTGAGGAACATATGATGGATGGAACTAACCGTAATAATATAAAAATAGATGCTACTGTTTATGTTGTGCAAAAACAGGATCAGGGTTCAGGTAAGTTAACTGAGGGAATAGTTAAAAAGATTCTTACCAAGTCACCCACTCACCCTCATGGTATCAAAGTAATGCTGAAGGATGGAATTGTAGGTAGAGTTAAGAAAATACTATGAAACCCGCTTGTTTGTAAGGAGAGGTGTTCTTTTTGCTGTGCGGGTTTTTTAGGGGAGAGGGGATTAATTGATCCAAATAATATAACTTCAATACATGATTTTTTATATTGATAAAAAAAGTTTATTCAAAATGGTCATGCAAAAAACGTCCGAATGCTATATTGCCTTGGTTTAAAGGAGATACAGAAGGTGAACCATTAATATCCAATGTATATAAATGAAAGAAAGACAGCAAAGAATTTAATCTGATATTAAACATAGATTATTCAAGATTAAAACATTATCCAGATAATATCAAATAAAATAAATTCATAATATAAAGGTGTTATTTTACACAATGACATTGCTCCCTCTCAAATTTATGTTTCCCTACTCCACACA
>CAYYGK010000084.1:0-10732 GCA_964471145.1 uncultured Eubacteriales bacterium
ATTATTTCCACCATTTCTTTGCTGCAAACCAGTTTTTTCGGGCATTAGACTCATAATATCTTTCTCAATATTGGCAATTTCAGCATTCAGTTTCTCAACCTGTTTGCTGTGCTCATCCTTAAGCCTCGCTATTTCATTTGCCACCTTGGACGGTTTGTAACCTGTAAGGCTTTTATTAAAAAGCATCTTTCCCACCTCCGGCTAATTGAACTTTTTTTCCTGAAATAATCTTATGCAGCATTTCAGCTTTTTCCAATTCATAAAATGCATTCTCAAACTCACCCATACTGTTGTATGCCCGTGCAATCTGCGTCATTATTGCAGGCACCGCCGGTGAAGAAGGTGCCATATCTATAGCCGACCTTAAATTCTCAACCGCCTCTTTGGGTTTGCCTTCCTCTATAAGTGCAACCCCGTCCTCAAACAGGTTATCCTGTGTCTGAATCGCCGTCTGCCCGCTATCGGCAACAAACCCGGTCCTCACACCTACCGACAGTTTGAGATAGCTTTTAAGATACATCGACAAAAATCTTCCCGTGGTAAAAAAGTTAAGAGCCCTTTCCCGTGATTCCCTGCCCATTTCTGCCCTCAAATCAGGGTTGTCCAGCAGTTTTAGTATAGCATTCCCCAAAAGCTCCGGGTTCTGTGGCTGAACAACTATTCCTCCGTCATCAAGAGCCTCCTTTATGCCCCCAACATCAGTAGCAACAACCGGTTTTCCACTCATCATGGCCTCAACTACCGAGTAAGGAAACGCTTCGGTGATGCTCGAAAGAACAATAATGTCTCCGTCAGCATATGCCTTGCGGATATTGTCCAGGTGTCCCGCAAAAACAAATGAGCTGCCAAGACCAAGTTCTCTTTTGAGTTTTTTGCACTCCTCGAAATAATCCGGTACCGTCACCGATCCGTATACCATAAACCTTGCGGATGGGGTTGTTCGGATCACCACAGCTGCAGCCCTGAGGAGGGTCTTTATATCCTTGACAGGGTCTATCCTTGCAACAGAAACAATAGTGGGAGACTTTCTTATTTTAAATTCTTTGGAGGGTGCAAACATGTTCTTATCCACACCATTGTAAATAACTTCAACCTTGTCTGCAGGAACACCCAGTTTCCTCTCCCACCTCGCATTATAGCTGCAAACAGGCGAAACCTGGTCGGCATAATGGTAGTTTACCGTAACAACGGATTTAATAAGTCTGATAAGGAACATATTAAGAAAAGAGGAATAATTTCTCTTGGCCAGTGCCAGATACTGCTCTCTCATATACACACCATGCTCGGTCAGCAAATATGGTGTGCCGCTTAGCAGCTTGGCAAGTACACATGGAATACCGCAGAAAGCAGCGGCAGCAGAATGTGTAACATGGACAGAAGGCATTGGCGTATTTATTATGTTGAAGAACCTATATACCCATCCAAGGCTCTGTATCAGCGAATAAACATCAGGCTCGGGTATCTTTTCAGATGTTGCAAGGTCATTTATAAGTTTCTTATAGTAATTCCACACTGCCTGTGCCTTGAAAGCCTTCTTGTATTCAAACTCCCTGAAGAATCTGTACATCCTGATAATGATATCTCCAAACCTTTCAGGGGATTTTTCCTCTTTGAGTATCTCATCCATCAGTTCATGAAAAATGGGAATGAAGCGCTGTTCGACTACGCTGTCGGTTGTGTATTCCTTAGCCACATATACCTGTGAAAAGGGTATGTCAAGATGCTCACTGGGCTCTTCGGTTCCCCACAGCGGTACCTTGATAAGCTTCACATTTGAAGGCAGTTTGAATTTTTGACTGACAAAAGGATTCATAATTATAGTAAAGATTGTATAATCAACCTGTGAATCAAGTTTGTTAACCAGCATATCACACCAGCTGCTTACCCCACCCTGGTGAAAAGGGTAGGTACCCTCTGTAGTCATCATGACTTTGAGCCTGTCAGCCATTTGGACCTCTCCTAAAAAAAGTCAAATCATCTCAATATAACTTAAAAAAATCCCAATACATGCAAAAAACACTCAAAACCCCTTACATAAGAGGATTATACAACAAGAAAACAGTAAACGCAAATGGTCGAAGCTATTTCCATGCAAGTTTACATAAAATTTTTCAAAAGGTCCTCAAGTCTCTCTCTGTTTCTGATTAAAACTGGTTTCCCATCCAGCTTTATAAGTATTTCCGCAGGCCTGAGTCTATTGTTGTAATTGGATGCCATTGAATACCCATAGGCTCCCGCATCCATCACACCGATAATGTCTCCTTCTTCTATATGCGGAAGCATGCGGTCCTTTGCAATTATGTCTCCGCTTTCACATATGTTGCCTGCCACAGTAATTCTTTCATGCCCGTCATCCGAAACAGGGCTGCCGCACCTGTATACCTCAATGTCATGGTGCGATTCGTACATGACAGGCCTTTTTAACACATTAAACCCTATGTCGGTACCAGCAAACCTGATTCCGTAGTTGTTCTTTACGGCATATACCCTTCCAAGCAGCACGCCGCATTCAGCCGAGATGTATCTTCCCGGTTCTACTCTGAATATGACTTCCTTGCCATATCTTTCCGTCCATTCTCTTAAAATGCTTTCAAGCTTTCTACCCAGCTTCTCAACGTTAAGCCTTTGCTGCCCCTCCTGTTTCCTGTAGGGTATACCGAACCCGCCGCCAAAGTCCACAAACTCAAGGAATTTAAACCGTTTTGTCAATTCAAGCAGATTTGCTGCTCCCTTCAGATAGCTGTCGCCATCCATAAAAAGAGACCCTATATGCTGATTTATTCCTGCAATAACAAGGCCATACTTTTCAGCTGTTTCAATAACCTCGTCAGCCTTGTCAATATTAATGCCGAATTTTGTCTTCTTACCCCCGGTAATGACTTTTTGATGATGTCCAGCACCAATCCCGGGATTAAACCTTACCGCAACCTTCCCCCCGCCATTAATTCTTCCATACTGACTCAGCTGTGCCAGCGAATCAACGCTTGTCATTATCCCTCTTTCAACAGCAAACTGCATCTCCTCTTCTGACACATTATTGCTGATATAGAAAATTTCTTTAGGCCTGTATCCTGCCTTGAGAAGCACAAATATCTCTCCTGGAGACATGGCATCAGCATGAAGCCCTTCCTCCCTTGCTATCTTCAGCAGCTGCAGGTTGGAATTGGCTTTTATGGAATAGGTAACTTTGAAACCGGGCAGCGATACAAGCCCGGTCATCTCCCTGCACCTTTGCCTCATTATACTCTCATTGTATACATACAGCGGACTGCCGTAGCATTCCAGCAGTTCCTCCGGGTTTGTAGCGCCGTAAAAGTCAGTCATTTCACTGTAGTATGAAACCATTTAAACTCCCCCATGCCGTTTTTTAATAATCTTACAGTATTTTATGTTTTTTTTTTCTGTTCGTCAAACCTTAAATCTTATTTTCGTCAATAAGTATCAGTAAGGCTGTATACCCTGAGTTTATTCTTGATTACCTCAATGCCCGGATCATTTTCAACTTTGAGTATTATACTTTTGGGGCTGCACGGAAAAACATGAAAAAACCTGTCGGTGTATTTTACATCAATTCCCTGTACGTCAGGCCACACCCACAGAGCCGGGGTTTTTGAACAGATTGTCAGTTCATATCTGCCCCGCTCTACCGTTTTCAGTTTTTCCTGTAATTGCGGTATTTCAAGCTCCATATGCTTTGGTCTTGAGAAAAACACCGTGTTTTCAGAATATACACTGGCAGAATTTCTAAAAGCTATTAACATAATGCTTTTTCTTATAAGCTGACTGCAGGTAATATCTTTTATGTCCACGTCATACATATGCCTGCCTGTATTGGCTTCAATCAGTGTGCTCATATTCCCCTTTGACAGCACTTTGCCTTTGGTATCAATAATTGTCCACACTATATCACCTTCAACAGCATTTTTCAGATCGTTCGTCAGATAAAGCTGCACTATGCCTCTATCCAGGTCCTCGACTGCCGAAACCAGCACCGGACTGTAAAACCTCCGGGCCATGTAGTGAAGTGCTTTCCAGTCACCTGTATGGTCTATCGATGACCAGCTGGGACACGGCCAGCAGTCATTCAGCTGCCAGTAAAGAGTACCCATACCCCTTGGCATATTGCGCCTGTAGTGTTCCACAGCATATTTCATGGCCATTCCCTGCAGTATCTGTGAAAGCCACAAAAGCATATCAAACGTTGAAGGCAGCTTGAACCAGGAAAGCATGTATTGAATAATAGTATCATTTCCAATGCTGCTTCTCTGATGGTACTCCATGATATATGAAGATATATTCCTGTCTTCAGGTAAGGTATATCCGCAGACAACTGAAGGTTTGGGAAAGGACTGGAACCCGAATTCACTGTTGAATCTGTGCCGGCAGCTCCTGTACCATTCAAACGGTTTCCTTCCATGCCATACTTCCCAGAGGTGTGCGTCACCCTTGTCGGGGTTGTTGTAATCATACCGGTTTTCACCGGGCGTATGGGGGCTTGAAGGCCAGTAGTCCAGATGCGGGGCATGTTCTTTTACTGTTTGGGGCAGCAGTACATCAAATAGCGACTTGTACTCATCCCAGGACATTGCACCGCTGCCTGTATCATTGTTAACACCCTCCGGCATCTGCTCCAGTTCATTGTTTCCACACAGCAATGCAATACATGGGTGGTGTCTTAGCCTTTTCAGATTGTCAGATGCTTCTTGCCTTACATTTTCCATAAAACTGTTATCATACGCAGGGTATGCGGAACATGCAAACATGAAGTCCTGCCACACGCATATCCCGTATCTGTCACACAAGTCGTAGAAGACATCCTTTTCATATATGCCTCCTCCCCAAACCCTCAGGAAATTCATGTTGGCAGAAGCCGCATCTGAAATAAGGCGTTCATAGAATTTATCGCTTACCCGTGTGACAAATGTATCTGCAGGTATCCAGTTGGCTCCCTTTGCAAAAAAGGGCATACCATTTACCACAAACTGAAACGATTCGCCCCACCTGTCAGCATGTCTGTCCAGCTTAAGCGTCCTCAAGCCTATGCTTTTACTCCAGCAGTCCTGTATTTCATTGTCAGTAATAATTTTAACACTTACTGAGTAAAGGTTCTGCTCACCCATGTTGTTGGGCCACCAGAGTTTTGGATTATTTATTACTACATTGGCTCCTGTGCTTTTTTGCAAGACGGCAATCCTGTTACTGAAAACACATTTTCCTTTATGGAATATTTCAATTAATCCCTCATATTCATGTTCAGGTTTTTCAAAAAGATTGACTGCAATATCCAGGCTGACACACTCATCTTTATGCTGCTGTAAAATCATAACATCAGAAATCCGGGCCTTATCATACGCTATTAAACTTATATCCTTCCAAATACCGGCCGTCACACACCTGGGCCCCCAGTCCCAGCCATAATTACACTGCATTTTTCTTATGTAGCTTGATCCCTCAATCCTGTGATGACCTCCACCAGCAATGAAAAGCTTTCGTTTGCTGCTCCTGTCTTTTATATATGGAAATGTGGATTCAAATAAAACAGATATGCTGTTTTGCCCCTCCTGGAGAAATTCCTTTACATCAAATTCCCAATGCCTGAACATGTTATCAGCCCTGCCTGCCGTTTTTCCATTTATTAAGATAACAGCAAGCGTATCCAGCCCCTCACAGCATAAACGGACATTTTTGTTTTTCACAAATCCTTCTGGAATGACAAAGCTTCTTTCGTACCTCCAGTCTTTTTCTCCAATCCACATAAGATCCTTTTCATTGTCACGAAAATACGGATCCTTTATTTTGCCTGCTGCGAGCAGGTCTGTATGAACGCATCCAGGAACCTCTGCATTAATACAGCCACAACTCCCTCCGCTTAACTTCCACTTTCCCTTAAGGCTAATGTTTTCCATACACATTTACTCCCCTCACTTATTGAAATTAATCTTTTCCTGTTATATCATTAAGCTAATACATGCAGCTGTATGGTACAATACCTGTAAAAGACTCCTGCATATACGTTTTGGACATTCATGGAGTGTGCTATGGAACAATACCTGAAAGCATCACAGTTGATTCAGAATATGGAACTCCATTTTAATCTTGACACCCTGTCAGTTGATATTGACTTCATCAGGGTTGAGTTTTTTAAGCCCGGATGCGGGTTTGACAGCCATATGCATTCCAACTATGAATTTCATTACATTAAAAGCGGTATGGGTTGTGTGGAAATCAACAGGGAGAACTATGAACTAAAGCCGGGAAGCCTCTATGTCTGCAGTCCCCATATCATACACCGCCAGATAGCCGACAGGAAGGATCCCATGGTAGAATATGCTTTAAAATGCAGCCTGCATATAGACCCTGAAACTGCAGGGAGGCACGATGATTATGTCCTTATGAAGAAGTCACTGGACAACACCCGGGTTACACATGACAGATTTTCTATACACACTGTTTTTGAAGAGGTATTCTCTGAAGCTGTACACATGAATGCGGGTTTTACTGCAAGAATCAAATGCTGTGTTCTTAAAATCCTGAGCCTGTCAGCAGCCAACCTTGATGCAGGCCATCATCCCTGTTCTGATAGCCCTGTCAGGAATTATTGCAAAACTTTCACACTTGCAGTCAAATACATACATGATAACATGAACCGGTACATAAGCTGCAGGGAGCTTGCAAAACACACTTTTTTGAGTGAAAAACAGTTAAACAGGGTCATACTTAAAAAAACCGGTCTTACCACTCACCGGTTCATAATGAGCTGCAAACTGACAAGGGCAAAAAAACTTTTATCTGAGTCAGATAAAAAACTGGCTGATATCGCCGAATGCACCGGCTTCTCCAGCCAGTTCCACCTGTCTGCACGATTCAAAGAATTTCTGGGAATAAGCCCCGACAAATACCGCAAAACAACACACACCGATAATGATGATACTGTTTTTTCAATCAGGTGACACCTGCCTCTTGCCTCTGGCCAGTTCATACAATCCTACCAGTAGCAGAAATACGCCAAACATCTTTCTTAAAACCGGACCCTCAATGGAAACAGCAAGTCTTGAACCAAGATATGCTCCACCCAGTCCTGACAGAATTATTGGCAGTGCGATTCCAAAATCAATGTTTTTTCTTTTTATGTGAACTGCCAGAGCAGTCACAGCAGTAGGTATAAAGAATACAAGGTTGGTACATTGGGCAGTGTGCTGTGCCGTACCCGCAAAAAATACTAGTGCCGGTATAAGAACAACCCCTCCCCCTATGCCCATACCGCTGATTATCCCGGCAACAAAGCCAGCCAGAACCAGTATCGCCGCATCACCGCCTTCTTTTGCTTTTGTCAGCCTGTCATCATCCTTATAGCGCCGGCGATAATAAAGACCGCGAAAACCTTTCTTAGTAAAGATTCAGGCAGTACTTTCAGCAGCCTTGCACCGGCGAATCCTCCTGCAATACCTCCCAGTATTACCTTCCACGTAATACTCCAGTCTGCAAAATCCCCCGAAACATAAAGAAATGCACTCAGAACCGTAAGCGGAAGTATGACAGAGATAGCGGTTGCGTGTGCCGTATGGTCATTCACTTTCAGCAGAATTACCATCGCAGGCACTGCAATCATACCTCCCCCTGAACCAAAGAGGCCGTTTGCCATACCTGTAGCTGCACCTGTTAAAACATAAGCTGCAATTTTTCTAAAACTCATTTTTTTAAGTAGATACGTCATAATAATACTATTCTTGATTGAATGGGGGAGAGTTATTCAAATGATAAGATTTTACTATTCCCTGAACTTAGAGGCACCCCTGAACCTTTCCACCAGGTTTTTCAGTATAGTCAGGTTTTCGTAACTGTCTATGTTGTACGTAACCTCACTGTCCCTTGGTACTGTGAGTATGTTCAGAAAATCTATGCCGTCAGGATAAAACCTTTTTTCATATGTAACATTCGACCCGTCAGATGTGTGTACATCCACCCACACATACCTGGGGTAATCAACAAGTGCAGCTTTAAGGCCCTCAGCAGTCTGTACTGTCTTGCCGTTAACGGAAAGTATCACATCCCCGGGTTTAAGCCCCAGCTTTTCGGCATTTCCACCTTTAAAGACTTCCAATATCCTTATTCCCCGATCTACCGATACAAAAAGAGGCTTCCCCCTCTTCTGGACCTTCCTTCCCAGCACAACCATGCACTCCCGGGCGGCAACAGCAGCAGCAGCAATAACCGCACCCGGCAGGTGCCTTGATAACAATGACCCTGTAATAAGAAATATGCCGATAGACGTCATATAAAGAGAAGCACGCCTGCTTCTGCAAACAGGCTCCTCTGTTATTGATATGTCCCAGTAGGCGGTAACACCGATAAAACAGTCAAGCCCCAGAACTGCAGCAGCAGGAACAGCAGCACGAAAATCCATAAGGGCCCACCATTGCGGGGAAAAACCTTGAGCTGCGACATCAATTCCTCCGGAAAGCATATATGTAAAGAACACAATCGGCAGAGGCCATAATTTCTTTATGACGAATGCTCCTGCAATCCCCTTATTATGCTTAATATATACCGGTATGCTGTCCGAACTGCCAAACAGATATGTAAGCAGCGCCTCGGTGAGTTGTACTATACCCATGAGCAGAAGCATTGAGGAAGCCTCAATCCTGGGATGGCCTGTAACAGCGCTTAGAACCATCAGAACACCGGCGACATAAGTAAACTTTACAAACCTTGTGTTGATTACAACCAGAACAAGCATGGCAAACATAAAGTATTCAACCGCTTCCCTGCTGATTGTTATTCCCAGCAGGACAGAGACAATGCTAAGTGCAAAGCCGAGAACAAGCCCGGTAAGTATTGCTTCCTCAAGCAGCCTCCACCTGCTTTTGCCGTTTCCCGCCTCCATGTTGTCCTTAAGCTCCAAATATCTCCTGTACCCTGTAAAAAACACCATTATGACCAGCGCATAAACTGCAGCAAGCCTTATATCTGCAAATAACGAACTTAATAATTCTCTTGATATCGCTGAAAGCATCTCCAGCAGCTTCAACAACTCCACCTCTATCCGGCTTACTCTACTTAAGCCAAACTGCAACAAATATGAAGGTATTGTATCACATTATAAGGCAGGGCTTCAATCAACACAGCTGTTTTTCTTACTGTTGAATGGGTCAGTTTGAACGAAGATGATTTCACTATGCGGGATTTTAAAAATATCGGTTCAGATATTGGAATAGCTGTTCTCCCTTATAATGCTGTAGCCCCTTATAAGCTCGGCAATGCCTGACTGAATACTTACAGAAGCCTTAAACCCCTTATCTGCAAGCTTTTTATTGCTGACAATATAGTTGCGTTTATCAGGGTCCTCCCCTATTTCCGCTTCTGTGAAATAGAACCGGGGGATTTTTCTCTTTATTTCCCTGCACAGTTCAAGCTTGCTCAGGTTGGCATCATCAAGTCCAACATTGTATGGCTGATCCTTCATTATGTCAAAATTGCGTATGCTGTGGATAAATGCTCCTGCAACATCCCTTATATGCACATAATTTCTTTTAAAATGCGCCTGGAAAAGGACTAGAAAACCATCATTTACCGCACGGTAGGTAAAATCATTAACCAGAAGGTCCAGCCTCATTCTCGGGCTGATGCCGAAAACGGTTGCCAGCCGTAATGTGACTGCATTTCCCGAATCCAGCAGAACCTTTTCCGCCTCAACTTTCAGCCTTCCGTAAAGAGAAACAGGGTTAAGCGGGGTCTCCTCGGTACAATAAATACCATCCCGGCCTATCCCGTATCCCGAATTGGTAGTAGGAAAAACAACTGCCTGGTCCCTGCTCCTTAACCTGTTGAGCATTCTGACTGCCTCAATATTGACAGCGCTTGCCTTTTCAGGATTTGCAGCACATGCAGGTGCCCCTGTGATGCATGCCAGGGGAATAATAACATCGACATCTGTTAAAAGCTCTTTTACGGTTGATGCATTACATGCATCTCCTCTTGTAATACGCAGATTTCCGTTCCAGCAACAGTCGAGCAGTGAAGTCTGCCGGTACATGAAATTGTCCAGTGCCGTTACACTGAATCCTTCCTGAAGCAGCCGCGGTACCAAAACCGACCCAAGGTAACCTGCCGCTCCTGTGACAAGTATATTCATGGAATTCCACCTTTCACTGTATTGACATAAGCTCTTTCACAACGCTTACTATATCTGAACTGTTTTTATAAAAAGCTTCTTCCAATACCCAGCTTGCAGGAGTGGGTACATCCGGACAGGCGACTGTTTTTACAGGTGCCTTGAGGAACTTAAAACCATTCCGGGCAGCTGCTGCTGCAATCTCGGAAGATACGCCCCCCGTTCTCCAGCCCGTATCTGCGACAACAAGCCTCCCTGTCCTGGATATTGAGCTAATCAAAAGGTCCTCATCAAGCGGTTTGAGAGAGCGCATATCTATCACTTCAGCTTCAATACCCATTCCGTCAAGCTGCTGAGCAGCATCAAGCGCCTCAACAACCATGTAAGACACTGCGGCGATGGTGACATGTTTCCCTTTTCTCCTTAATGCAGCCTTCCCTATGGGAACGGCATAAACCTCTTCCGGTACATTCCCTTTCTGCCTGAACAGCCACCTGTGTTCAAGTATAAGGACGGGGTTTTCATCTGCAATGGCAGCAAGGGTCAGGCCCTTTGCATCATACGGGGTAGAAGGGGTTACCACTTTGAGTCCCGGCACATGGATAAAAATGCCCTGAAGGC
>CAYYGK010000085.1:0-4961 GCA_964471145.1 uncultured Eubacteriales bacterium
CAAGCTTTGCTGCAGCCGCCATGCCGCATGCAATAGACAGCCCCTGTCCTAGTGAGCCGGTATTTGCTTCTATCCCGGGAGTCTTATTCATGTCCGGGTGTCCCTGGAGCATGGAACCCAGCTTTTTAAGCCTGCCCAGTTCCTCCCGGGGGAAAAACCCCAGTCTGGACAGGGCCGAATACTGGGCCGGCACAGAATGGCCTTTGCTCAGAATAAACCTGTCTCTGTCCTCCCATCCGGGTAGTCGGGGATCTTGCCTCATTTTGTAGAAATAAAGTGCTGCCACAATGTCTGCAATTGAGCATGACCCTCCCAGGTGTCCGGCTTTTCCCTGTCCTATCATCTGAACAATATCGCAACGTATCAATCTTGCCGTCTCCTTTAACTCTTCAATGGATATTTTCATCCCGCATATCTCCTTAATCTTTATTCATTTTCTCTATCGTCACATCAATATGTGCCTGCATGATTTCCATGGCTTTATCCCTGTCTTTTTCCCGTATGGCCTTTAAAATCCTTTTATGAAAATACAGTCCTCCTTGAAACCCGGTAGTGTTAACAATTTTTTCCATAGCAACCTTCATCATGTCATGGATAATTGCATTTACCTTTACTATTACTCTGTTGTGGGATGCAAGTGCTACTGCAGAATGAAAATTAAGGTCCTCCCTGGCAAATTCCCTGTAATCCCCATCTTTTTTTTCCATGGATTCAATTATTCCTTCCATTCGTCGCAGATCCTCATCATCAGCCCTTATTGCGGCCAGTCCCGCACTCTGTACTTCCACTATGGATCTGAATTCCAGTATTTCGGGCAGGTTGCCTCCCTCAATCATCAATACAGGAAGCAAACTGCTAAAATAGTTGCTGGGAAGCATTTCGGTTACAAATGTACCCTCTCCCCTTCTTACTGTAAGAACCCCCATACCAACAAGCCTGTGAATGGCCTCCCGTACCGATACACGGCTGACGTTAAAAAGACCTGTAAGCTCCATCTCGCCAGGTATTTTGCTCCCTGATTTCCAGTTTCCCGAAATTATCTGAGACTTTATCTGTTCAAGTACCTCATCACTCACATTTCTTCTGACTATAGGTTTAATATCCATATTTTTCTCCCTGTTATAGATATATGATGTATTACATCATATATAATATAAATTCAATATAAAATCCAAAACTCCTTCTTTTTTTTAATTGTTTTCTTAAGATTTTTTATTCAAGTTTACCTGTCTCTTTGATTATTGATATAATCAGCTGCTACTGCACAGAACTTGTCAAGGTCAGATATGTTTTCATGTAATATCCTGTATATGTATTTGTTATCCAAATCCCAATAAACATGTACAAGTCTGTTGCGAACCCTTGCCATGTTCATCAGACTTTCAATAAAATCATCTTTAATAATACCAATACGAGAAAGGTTTTTAAATATATCAGTGTATGATTCTACCATGTCAACATCATAATTCAGCTGTTCAAGACTCAACATTCTGTTTCCAATATTGATGCAGGATTCTATTGCAAGCTGCAGATATCTTTCTGCAGCTCCCTGAATAATTATATCTTTCAAGTACTCAGATTCGTCAGTTTCCCTTATTTTACCCAGTATCCTGATGTATTTTTTTAAAAGCCTTAACTGATTTACGAGTTTTTCATCCATAAAGGGCCTCCTTAAACCATAGCTTCAATAAATGCCTTATTGTATTCATCCCTGTAAGGTTTAAAATCAAGATATTCTAATATTACCCTGTTCTCAAAATCTATCATTTTGACAAAATCGCTATAGTACAGAATTCTTTTATCTTTAACAACTTCATATTGAAAGCTTAATGGGATATCATTGAGAATAATCAAGTCTATTTCATCTGTCTTAAAATACTGTAACAGGTTCACATAGAGCTTATTTTCATAAGACCTGAACTCTTTACCGGGTAGACCTTGATTAAACAGTACAGCAATATCAATGTCACTTAAAGGTGAATTATTACCTGATTTCATTGAGCCAAATAAATATGCGGATATAATATTATCAGCATATGTGTGAAAAACTTTATCTGCACCGGATATCTTTTCCATTATGCTTTTCTTATTAATCTTACTATACCTTATCAATGTATTTCTCCTCCCTGATATATTATATAATAACTCCCATTAAATAACAATCAACAGACACAAATGAACATATTATGATAAGGCCATACAGTGAACTACTGATCCGGACTTGTATCATTTTGTTATCTTAAACTCTACATGTTTAGGCAGTGAGAGTCCGCATGCCACCTCGACAGCTTTGAGTATTGCGCACGGTATCGGGCAGCTTGCATGTTTGCAATGTTTTCTTGCCAGCTTGTATACCCTTCCTTCACAAGGGTTTTTAAAACACTCGGTAAAACTGTCAACTGTGTCCATCTCTGCAGCCATAGCCAGAATGTGGGGACAGTCGGACTGTATATTTACAACTGCATTCTGCATATCATCTGAAACCGCAGTAATTTCAGTCTCAAGACCGCATATGCCCGGGTCTACTAAAACCGTAGCCATAAAAAACCTCCGTTTATTATTAACCAATAGTCTGAATTTTACCACAGCAGCCCGCTCTCAAACATGCAATTACTGTAACTTTTTAAGAGGAGCATACTGCGTAATCACCCTTTGCCTAAATAAACATGTATTCATATATTTTCAATCCACTTTTTTAAGGTTTGCATATGATGCCATCAGCCTTTTAAGTCCCGAACCGTCAAATTTAACCTCCAGCTTGTAATCGTCGTTTTCGCTGGTTACTTTTGTTATGGTTCCTACCCCGAATTTTTTGTGCCTTACCCTGTCTCCCATACTAAAGCTGCCTGCAGACTGCTTATTGTTGATTATGTCTTCAATTGAAATTTGTGTTGAACCCCTGTAAAGTGTTCCACCAAAATTACTCCTGGCTGTGGGCCTGTCCTTCTTAAAAAAAGTCTTTTGTTCAACCTGATTCTGTTCCAGGATGTTTTCCATAAGATTCTCCGGGATTTCCTTTAAAAATCTGGAGGGCGTATTGTAGTCGGTTTTCCCATAAAGGGTTCTGCATCTACTGTTGGAAATATAAAGGGTTTTCTGCGCTCTTGTTATCCCTACATAGCAGAGCCTTCTCTCTTCCTCAAGGCCAGACTCGTTCTCCATCGAACGATAACCTGGAAAAAGGCCTTCTTCCATACCTACCATGAAAACTACTGGAAACTCCAGTCCCTTGGCACTGTGTAAAGTCAGCATAAGTACACTGTTTTCATCATCTATGTCATCGGTTTCTGAGGCAAGAGACACACTCTGCAGGAATTCCTCCAGTGTTCCATGAAACTCAGGATTTTTTTCAAACTCCAATGCAGCTGATACCAATTCTTTAATATTTTCTATCCTGCTGCGAGACTCAAAAGTGTTCTGGTCCTCCAGTTTCTCTATCATGCCGGTTTTATCAATAATAACTTCGATAAGCTGAGAAGTTTTCATATTTCTGCTTTGCTCTCTCAAGTCATTCATCATTTCAAAAAACTGCCTCAATTTTCCTGCTGCTCTTTTAAGTTCTGCATGGTTTTCTGCTTTTGATATTACATTAAATATGCTTAATCCTTCCTCCCCTGCGATACCTTCCATTTTATCTACTGTTGTTTTACCTATTCCCCTTTTTGGAACATTAATTATTCTTTTAAGGTCAACATTGTTGGATGGATTGTGTACTACCCTCAGATATGCCATGACATCCTTGATTTCCTTGCGCTGATAAAAACTTAGCCCAGCAAGTATTTTATAAGGTATCCCCTGAATTCTGAAGATATCTTCAATGACACGTGACTGTGCATTTGTACGGTACAAAACAGCCAGGTCCTTATACTTAAAACCTTCTTCCGAAATTAACTTCCTTACTTCACTTGCAACAGCCGCCGCTTCATCATGCTCATTTTCTACCTGCATGCAGCGTATCCCGCAGCCTTTGCTGTTTCCTGTCCACAGCTTCTTTCCCTTTCTACCCGTATTATTTTTGATCATGCTGTTTGCAGCATCAAGTATTGTCTGGGTAGACCTGTAATTTTGCTCCAGCTTGATGACTTTACAGTCTGTAAATTCTTTTTCAAAATTAAGAATATTTTGTATATTTGCTCCTCTGAAGCTGTATATCGACTGGTCATCATCCCCTACAACACATAGGTTCCTGTGCCCCCTGGCAATAAGGCTTATAAGATGATACTGGGCGGTATTTGTATCCTGGTACTCATCTACATGTATATACCTGAACTTCTGCTGATAGTAGCTCAATATGGAAGGATTGTCTACAAAAAGCGTTATTGTAAATATGATAATGTCATCAAAGTCAAGAGCGTTATTTTGCCTTAATTTCTTTTGATATTGCATATAAAGGTCAGCGATTTTATCCATTCTGAAATCACTCTCATGCATTTTTTTGAAGACATCCGGCTCCAGGAGCTCGTCCTTTGCCCTTCCTATTTCATAAAGCACTACTTTTTCCGGAAAGAGCTTGCTGTCAATATTCAGCTCCTTGAGGCATTCTCTCATTAAAGACCTCTGGTCAGATGTGTCAAATATGACAAAATTCTTGTCAAAACCCAGTCTGTCTATATTCTGTCTCAGTATTCTCATGCACATTGAATGGAAAGTACCTACCCGGATATCCCTGCTTTCTTCACCCACAAGGTCCCTTATTCTTTGTTTCATTTCAGACGCCGCTTTATTGGTGAAAGTAACTGCAAGAATATTGTATGGACGCACATTCTTTTCTTTTATAAGCCAGGCAATCCTGTGAGTTATAGCCCTTGTCTTTCCGCTTCCCGCACCTGCCAGTAGAAGCAGTGGTCCCTCTGTATGCATTACAGCTTTTTGCTGTTGTGTATTTAATCCCTTAAGCAGTTCCATCGCCGGCCCCCCTGTTTATGTAAAAATACCGCGATAATCCACGGTATTTTTATCTT
>CAYYGK010000085.1:4971-10729 GCA_964471145.1 uncultured Eubacteriales bacterium
CAATCCCTGCACGCATTGTCTAGAATTCAGGTTCAATAAGTCCGTAGTCCCCGTTTTTCCTCCTGTAGACAACATTGACCTGATTTGTTTCAGCATTGGAAAACATGTAAAACTCATGTCCGATAAGATTCATCTGAAGTATCGCTTCTTCCACGTCCATTGGCTTTATGGCAAACTTCTTTGTGCGTACAACTTTAAACTCCTCTTCCTCATCCCCATCTGCATGTTTTACTTCTGATTCGAAAAAATCAGGGTTGAGCGCACTCTCATGTATCCTCTTCTGAAGTCTTGTTTTGTTCTTCCTTATCTGCCTCTCAATTATATCTATAACCCTGTCTATTGATGTGTACATATCATTGTTTGACTCTTCTGCCCTTATTACCACTCCGTTAAAGGGTATGGTAACCTCAACAATATGCCTGTTTTTTTCAATACTCATAGTAACATGTACTTCAGTTTCCGGCTTGAAAAACTTTTTTAGCTTCCCCATCTTTTTGACAGCCTTCTTTTTCAATGCAGGTGATATTTCCATATTCTTGCCGCTAATAATATACTTCATCTCCATCAGCTCCCTTTCATTTACCCTTTCTTAACAATTATATAGCAAAACAGCATTTCTTTAAACCCATTTGTACCTGATTGAAGAAATGATTTAATCCACAGCTTTTGCAAATAATCCACAACCCTTCCCTATAACTCCATAACAGCAGGCTTTAAAGACTCTTATCTTCCCACAGCCTTTTCACAGAACAGAGGTTTTAGATTTGCGCTCCCTGTGGATAATGTTGATAAGTCTGTGTATTATTAATATTCAGGTTTTCAAGCTGTGGATAACTTTTATGTTGCTAAACATCTTTACGCCTGTTTAATCTTGAAAGCTAGCTGCCAATAAAAACACACTAAACCCAAAATTAGAATGGTGAAAACAGAATATGCGTAAATTATAATAGATATATAAAATAATAAAAATCAATTCTTAAAGGAGGTCAAGTTACAATGAAAGAGAAGTTGAAGAAAGTCTTATGTATTGGTGTTTCGTTTTTTCTGTTAGCTGGTATGGCAACAGGCTGTGTAAGTAAAAAGGATACATCCGATAATACTGACATAACTGAGCAGACTACGGATGTGGAAGTCGAAACCTCTGCTAAATCAGAGACAAGTGATGACGAACCGGAATGGAAGTCGGATACTAGCCCCATAACTTTTACGGCATTTATAGACTGGCCGGGCTGGCTGGATTCGTTTGAGTGGGGCAAAGATAAAGTTACAAAAGAGATTACAAGAAGAACAGGTGTAACAATTGATGTCGAAAGAGCTACAACTTCTGACAGCCAACAGCTAAACCTCATGCTTGCATCAGATGAACTAACAGATTTTGTGGTGGTTGGATTGGATTCGCCTGCAAGAACTATATTGTGGAAACAAGGTTTTGTGCAGCCGTTAAATGAATTGATGGATAAGTACTGTCCAAAAATGTGGGATGTTTTACCCGAGGACATGGACACGATTTATACGGAAGATGATGGCAATTTATATCTTCTTACATCATGGTTTGCAGATGTGGAGAGAATAAAGAAGTTGAAGGACGTACCTCTGACTGAAGGTAGCTTTTCAATTAACAAGACAATGTATGAAGATATCGGCTCTCCACCTATGAACACACTGGACGAATACAGAGAGGCACTATTAACAGTTAAGCAAAAATACCCTAATGTTTTTCCTTTATATGATGGTGCTCCAGGTAGCTCTAAAATAGACTCAATAATTAACAGGGTTTATGGAGGAAGTCCTTTTTCAATCGATGAGGATGGCACGGTTCACTTGGAATTCACGGAAGAGACATATTTAAAAGCTGTGAAGTATATTAACGAGCTATACAGGGAAGGTCTTTACGATCCGGAAATTTTTACTATGAAATCAGAACAAGTTACAGAAATTTTTAAAAACAATAAAGTGTTTTCACACTGGGGGCAATCCTTTTATGCATTTTCTTTTGATATGGATGGGCCTTTTTGGCCATTTAAACCGCCAACCGAGCCGAGCATCCCATTTAGATTACCAAATGTAGCCACCTCTATTGGTACCGGGGCCACAGTTTTCATTAGTAATAAATGCTCAAACCCCGAAAGAGCAATTAAATACCTTGAATTCATGATGTCGGACGAAGGTCAACTGCTTATGGGTTATGGTATAGAGGGAGAAGATTATATCTTGGATTTGGAGACACTGGAATATGAGGAAGGTGCCGTTAAGTATACACAGCAAGCTTTAGACTTAATGCAGGATTGGGGGGAATATGTAGAGACTATAGGAGCCTATAATGATAGTGCAGCCTGGATAATAAATTTGTGGACAGATAAAGCCTCTTACTATTGGTTAAATCAGCAAAAACCAAAATACAAGGCTATATCGGATATTTTTAATAAATATGCCGTAGATGAAAGGATATTCAATCTTATGAAATTCTCTTCAGATTCGGAGGAGAATATCATCCAAACCAAGATTAAGGAATTATGGAATACAAGCCGTCCTTTGATGTATCTAGCTGATTCTGAGGAAGAATGCGTAGAGAATTACAGGGAGTTTGTCAAACAGGCCGAGAAACTGGGGCTTGACAAAGTAGAAAAGGAATTAACTAAGTTGTATACCAAGTGGAACACAAAGCTGGAAAACTAACTGTATAGAACAATGCCTATACCCATCTCTGTCAACTATAATTCAGGGATGGGTACAGGATTTATGTTTTGTACCCGAATGTATCTGTTGACATATTTGTGCCAAACGCTATAACTGAAATCTGTATATTTAATAAGTTTTTCAGGATCAAATTTTTGTAGTATTTTTGAGGTGATGACATGACAGGAAAGCAAAAAATAGAGGCCGCATTTACCAGAGAGGGGTCCCGGGAAATCCCAGCAGTCATTTGCTATGAAGACATTCTTATCCGCGACCACTGGAAACAGTTTACTAGCTTACCCTGGTGGTATCAGTTTGAACCCAGCATTGACAAACAGATCCAGTGGCGACGTGATTTATTGGGAATTATTGATCTTGACTGGTTTATGTTAAATACAACTTACACAAAAGACACAAGGAAACATCTTTCTATTGATGTGCAGTCGGATGGGGTATATCTGATTGATGGAACTACCGGTTTGAAGCAAAAGCTAGAACAGCCGGAAGTGAGTGGAAGCAAAAGTGTTTTAGAAAGTCTACTTTCCTGTAACCATGCAGAAAGCCTGGAGGAAATAAAAAGAAAGATACCTCTAGTAGAAAATTCAAATAAGAAAAAGGCTGATGGAAGTTTTGACCTTGCTTTTATGCTTATTAAGGAATTTAACAACAAATACCCTTTAAGTTTTGTAAATACACCATTGAGTGAAATTTTTTCTTTTTGGGGCTTTGAAGAGGCTATGATAAAGATAGCAATGCAGAAGGAATTGGTTGGCTATGCCTGTAAAAGTTATTTTAACAACAGCATACAGCTCGTCAGGAAAGCCGCTTCAATGGGAGCTTCGGGAGTTTTTATTGAAGATATTTACAGTGATATGGTTAGCATAGATGATTTCAAGGCGTATGATGTCTACTATACATCGCGGCTTGTTGAAGAAATTCGTTCCCTAGGCATGAATAGTATTTTATATTTTACTGGCAATCCGATAGAAAAACTAGACCTATTACTGGATATTGGAGCAGACGCCCTTTCACTTGAAGAGAGCAAAAAGAATTTCAAAGTAGATATCGAAGACCTTTGTGAATATGTGAACGGCCGCTGTACTTTGCTTGGCAATCTTGATGCTATTGGGATGCTTCAGAACGGCAGTGACGAACAACTGAGAGCAGAAATAGAACGGCAAATTGCGGCAGGGAGAAAAAACGGAAGCCGGTTTATTATGAGTCTGGGTAGTCCAGTTACTCCATCAACACCTGTGAATAAAGTTAAATTATATTGTGACCTCGTACATGAACCAGGTATGAATTAATATCGGCAAATAGGAGGTAAGTATGAACAAAAAAGTGAGAGTGGGAGTTTTGGGTGCAAAAAGAGGTGTGGATATGATAAAGGTACTGGAAAGACACCCAGATGCTAAGTTGGTAGCCATATGCGATAAATATCAGCCATTGTTGAACAAATGTTATAAACTGGCGGAGAAAACAGGTTCAAAAATCACATGCTATAATAAATTTGACAACTTTTTTAATCATGATATGGATGCTGTAATACTTGCAAATTATGCTAACGAGCATTCCACCTTTGCTGTCCGTCTGCTTAATTCCGGCCGTCATGTTGCAAGTGAAGTCCTGGCTGTATCAACAATGGCAGAAGCCGTAAAACTGGTTGAGGCTGTCGAATCAAGTGGGAAGGTTTATTCCTATGCAGAAAACTATTGCTATTTCAGAAGTAACGTAGAGGCCAAACGCTTGTACAGGAAGGGTGACCTTGGAGAGTTTTTGCACGGCGAAGGAGAGTATGTTCACGACTGTGAATCCGATTGGCCTTCCATTACATATGGTGATAAAACCCATTGGAGGAACAACTTTTATAGCACTTTCTACTGCACCCACAGCATTGGTCCAATTATTTTTATAACAGGTGCCAAGCCTGTAAAAGTTGTAGGTTTTGAAACAAGGAATACTGAAAATTTAAGAAGTATCGGCTACAGAGGCGCCATGTCAGGCATGGAAATGATTCAGATGAATAACGGGGCAACAGTAAAAAGCCTTCACGGATTGATGAAACGTGAACCGCCTTCAATATGGTACTCCATATATGGTGAGAAAGGTATGATTGAATCGAATAGATATGATGGGGTAAACAATGTGTTCCTTTTCAGGGAAGGCTCTGAACCCAGGGATGGCATTATATATGAGGTTCCTCCCATAATGGACAACGAACTTGCCAAGTCTATAAGTGGTCATGCGGGCAGTGATTTTTTTACTATGCACTATTTCCTTGAAAAAATATTAGACCGTCCCGGCGGAGAGGAATGTATTGACGTTTATCAGGCTTTGGATATGACCATACCTGGGATATTAGCATATCGATCAATATTAAACGGAAATATACCCATAGAAGTACCGGATCTCAGAGATAAAAAAGTGCGTAACAGATACCGTAACGATCATTTTTTCAGCTTACCGAAAGGTCCTGAAGTTCAGTTGTGTTCTCATGGGGATGGAAAAGTTACAGATGAAATCTATGAAGCAGTTAGAAGAAAGTGGCAAGCCAAGTTCATCAAACAAACTGATGAACCTTGACTTTCCTGACAATGAAAACTAATTAAAAAGGAGAGAAGTTTTCTGATGGATTCTGGTGGTTCGACGGGAACACAAGGGTTAAAAAAGGGTGTTATGAGGAGAATTATTAAGCAACTTGCAAAGGAAAGGTACATTCACCTAATGATTCTGCCCATAATAATATGGCTGATACTTTTTGCTTACATCCCTATGTATGGTGTACAGATTGCTTTTAAAGATTTCATGTTCAATAAAGGAATATTACATAGCCCGTGGATAGGATTAAAGAATTTTAAGGATTTCCTGCTTGACCCTTACATCCCAAATGTTATACGAAACACACTGGGGATAAGCGTTCTTAAAGTTTTTCTGATTTATCCTATGCCTATAATACTAGCTCTTATGCTAAACGAAGTAAAGTGTAAACTGTTTAAGAAAACAGTGCAAACAGTAAGCTATTTCCCATACTACGAAGATCGAGGAAAGCCGCGGCTTGATCAGCGTCGCGATCGCGCGCGGA
>CAYYGK010000086.1:0-10526 GCA_964471145.1 uncultured Eubacteriales bacterium
AGGTTTGACTGGCTTGTGCTTACATCCTGCCACGATTTCCTCTGGGCATTTTTAATGAGGTATGTGCCCAATACCAGGAAAGGCAGGCTTGCAAGGCAAATAATCGTAAACCTTACGTTTATAGCAAACATGAATACAAGTATAAACACAAGGCTTAGCAAATCGGTGACAAGGTTTATCGCCCCGCTGGACAGCAGGTTGCTCAACGCATTCACATAGTTTACCACACGGACAAGTATCTTTCCGTGCGGACGGTCATCATAGTATGAAAACGGCAGCTCCTGCAGATGAGAAAATATCTGCAGCCTTATATCCCTGATAACGCTGTGGCCGATATTGGTCATCAGCAGTATACCCTTCCTTAAACAAAATGCCCGGATTACCAGCAGTACAAGGAACAGTCCTGCAAGCAGGAAAAGTCCTTTTATGTCACCGTCGGCAATTTCCTCGTCGATTGCTTTCATCACAATAACAGGCTCAGAGAGAGCTGTAACACTTGTAATAATCATAAGCAGGGCTGAAACCAACATTTTCTTCCAGTATGGCTTGGTATACCCTATAAGCCTCTTAAGATGGTCGAAGTTGAATTCGGCCTCAAGCTTCTCGTCAATATCAAATTTGTTTCTGGCCAAGCTTTGCACCCCCTATGCGCCCGCTTCACCTATCTGGTTAATATATGTTCTGTAGTAGTATCCCTTTTTGTCAAGCAGTTCCCTGTGGCTGCCGCTTTCAACTATTCTGCCGCCGATTATTACATATATCCTGTCCGCACTGCTTAACGTTGATATCCTGTGTGCTATATTAAACGCGGTTTTCCCTTCATAGTATGAGCTTAATGACTTGTGTATTCTGTTTTCGGTCTGCAGGTCCACACTGGATGTGGTGTCATCCAGGATTATTATAGACGGGTCTGTAATCAGTGCCCTTGCCAGAGATATTCTCTGCTTCTGCCCTCCGGACAGTCCCACACCCCTCTCACCCACAATTGTGGAATAACCCTCTGGCATGCTGCTGATAAACTCATCTGCATCCGCCAGATATGCAAACTGCCTTACTCTATCCTGTGAAACTTCAGGGACACCGTACGCTATGTTTCCCTCCACGGTGTTTGAGAATAAAAAAACATCCTGCATAGATATTGATATGTCCCTTCTGAGAACCCTGATATCAATATCCTTTACATTGATACCGTCCACAAGCACCTCTCCGCTGTCTGCTTCATAGTACCTGCATATAAGGTTGATTATACTTGTCTTGCCGCAGCCGGTGGGCCCCAGCAGTGCAACCTTTTCTCCCGGCTCAACCTTGAAGCTTACGTCATGCAGCACAGGCTCATTTCCGTAGCTGAAATTTACATTCCTGAATTCGACCTTCCCTTTAAGCCTCTCTTTTCTTACCGGTCTGTCGCTGTTTTCCACCCTTGGCTCTATATCCAGCATCCCCCTTATCTTCTCAGCCGAAGCATTGAAGTTCTGAATGTCATTTATAAGCCAACCGGCTATCCTCATCGGCATGTTAAGCGCCCATGTAAGACCGCTGAATGTGACAAGTTCGCCTAGCGTCATGCTGCCGTTTATGACAAAGATCCCGCCCGCAAGTATAAGGAAAACCGACAGAAGTGATGCAAGCGATTCAAGGGCCGGCAGGTATTTTGCCCAAATACCTGCCGCTTTGAGGTTCTTTGAACGGAAGCTTTCATTCTCTTTTGTGAACTTTTCTGTCTCATATTCTTCCTTGGCAAATGCTTTTACAACGCGGTTGCCGCTGATGTTTTCCTTAACCACTGAGTTAAGCCTTGCAAACTGCTCCCGTATTTCTGAAAAAACCGGTTTAACGCTATTCCCCATCCTGTATGCAAGCCAGCCGAGTACCGGCGTTATGCTGACCATTATCAGCGTAAGAGGAAGGTTGGTCATAGACAATACAACCAGGCCAAAAACAAGCATTGACAGGCTTTCAAATATATTATACAGTACCCATGCCACAAAATGCCTGATTGCTTCTATATCACCGGTCATCCTTGCCATTATGTCGCCTGTCCTGGTCCTGTCAAAATAATAGAAGTCAAGTTTCTGTATCTTGTGGTATAAGTCCTTGCGGATACTGTATACCATATTCTGCGATACCCGCTGGAACAGTACATGATACATGTACCTTACAACTGTCTTTATAAGCGTTACGCCTATTATCACCGCAATTAAAAAAGTCAGCAGACTGTTTTCCCCACCTTTTATAACCCTGTCCACTATGATACCTGCGGCTTTGGGTACTACGGTATTCATGACCGAAACTGCAGCTACCATCAAAAACCCTGCTGCAAGCCTTATTTTATATTGTTTAAGATAACCCAATACCCACTTGTATTCATCCATGCAAAACACCCCTTACCAATACAAAAACCAACCGGCACACACATCCTTCAGGACAGTATGCCTTACAACACCCTTTATGAAAATTCGTCACATCGAATTTATAAAAATACGGAAGAACATAATCAAAACATCCTCTGCTTAAGTATGATATGCTTTATAATATTATCAGCCAACAGAAACATTATTGAAATGTACATTCTTATATTGTTGATGTATAATCTTATACAACACAGAATCTAGCAGTAAAACATTTGGAGATGGTAACTTGCATGATTTAGGTATTAACATTGACCGCTTCAACCCCAAGGTTTTATATGTGTTCCGCAGGAAATTTCAAAAGAGCAGTTCCAAGACCTGTTTGTATGATTTCCCAGCTATGATTTACATGCTGTCTGGTTCTGCTTTATATAATATTGACGGGAACGGGCACAGGGTTGCAAGAGGCAACCTTGTTGTGGTAAATCCAGGTGTGCCTCACTTCAGGGTGATGCCTGAAGGCGGAGAAACAAATGAATTCCACATAGGTTTCAACAATATTCAGCTTGAAGGCATGGATAAGGACTGCCTTCTCCCCCCTGGCAGGCAGCCTGTCATTTCAATGAAAAAATATGAACGCGAGTTCTTTGAAGGCTGCTGTTCCATACTGGTGGAACAAAAAAGAAATGAGCCGGGCGGGCAGCTCATGCTGAAATCTTTAGTAATGAGGCTGATAATACTCTTTCTGAAGGAGGTCTGTACAGTCAGTAAGGTTAATGAAGAAAACCCAATAAAGTTCGAGTCGTGTGACAGGACAAAGATTGTAACCTCCATAGCTTCATATATGAATACCAATTACGGCCAGGACATCTCCCTTGACAGAATATCTCAAAATATATACTTAAGTCCTGTGTACATTTCACGTATATTCAAGGAAGAAATCGGGGAATCCCCTATAAACTACCTAATAAAAGTGCGCCTTTCCAAGGCAGCCGACCTGCTGGAAAACGGCAGCTCTACAGTAAAGAGTGTTGCCCGGCAGGTAGGCTACAGTGATGCATACTATTTCAGCAAGCTGTTTAAAAAATACTACGGAATGCCCCCTTCGGAGTATTCCCGCAAACACTCTTCATAGGCTAAGCAGCATGTTTTTTAAGTTCCTGCAGCTTATCTCCACGCTTTCCATGGCGGGTAAAGAGCATTTGTCCTGCTCGACAATCAGCCATTCGCACCCGGCATTTGCAGATGCCGACACTATCCCCTCTATGTCCATTATACCTGTACCCACTTCGGTAAAACCCTTATTACGGTCCATGTCTTTGATATGCACAAGAGGACATCTCCCGGGGTACCTGCCAACATACCCGGCGGGGTCAAGACCGGCATATTTCACCCAAAACGTATCTATTTCCGCTTTAACATTGTCAGACTTTGTGTTTTGATATAATAAATCAAGGCCATATTTGCCATCCAGCACCTCCAATTCATGTGCATGGTTGTGATATGAAAGTATCAGCCCATTATTTTTGCACTTTTCCCCTGCTTCATCAAGAAATGCTGCTATCTTCAGCATTTCGTCCCGGGATTCCCATTTAGATCGGGCACAGGCAATATGTTTGCTGCCAATTTCATTATTGTACTCTATAAGTTCTTCAAGCCTTTCCTTAAGCTCTGTCAGTCCTGCATGGCAGCCCGCCGGCTTAAGGCCCAGATTCTTTAAATGCTTTTTTAGCTCTATTGCATCAAGACCCCAGAATCCCGCAAACTCAACCCCTTCATAACCTGATTGTGCTACTTTTTCAAGAGCTTTTCTAAAATCCTTTTCACACTCTTGCCTTACCGTGTACAACTGAAGAGCTACCGGTATGTCTATCATCATTCTGTCTCCTTTAAAATTATTTCACTGCCCATCTCGGATGATGCATAAATTGAATCAATTATTTGCATCATCTTAACACCTTCTTCAGGCTTTGCAACAGGCTCAGTATCATTTAGTATACAGTTTATAAAATGCACAAATTCATTTTCACCAGATGTGATTTGTCCGTTAGCAGGTGCTATATCAACACAGCTGCCGTGCATTTCTGTATATATCTTGAGCCTTCCGTCCCTGAACTCTACTCCACCCCTGGTGCCCAGCAATTCATAGTATGTGCATTGTTTTTCAATATTGGACGCCCAGCTGAACTCCAAGTCAATCACTGTATCATCAGCAAGTCTTACAAAACCAACGGCCATGTCCTCAACATCATAAGTACCGCCTTTGGTGCCTGCGAATTTCGAGTATGTCTTCCCCGAAACAGCAGCTACTTGAGGATAGTCCATAAAATACATAACCAGATCAATGAAATGCACTCCCAGGTCAATCAGCGGGCCTCCTCCTGACAACCTTTTATTCGTAAACCAGCCCCCCTTTCCTGGAATTCCTCTTCTTCTTCTCCATCCGCACCTTGCGTGATAAATCTCTCCAAGGTCACCCGATCGGACGAGTTTTTTAGTAAAACAGGATTCGCCGGTAAAACGGTTGTTGAGAGCAACCATGAGTTTTTTCCCACACCTGTCTTTTGCATCCACCATCTCCTGTGCCTCTGCTGCGTTGAGTGCCAGCGGTTTTTCACAGTGAACGTGGATACCGTGTTTAAGTGCTTCAAGTGTGACAGACTTATGGAGATAATTGGGTGTGCATACGCTTATCAGATCCAGCTTCTCTTTTTGAAGCATCTCCCTGTAGTCGTCATATATGCCTTTAATTTTATATATATCAGAAACCTGTTTAGACGATTCCTCATCAGGATCGCTTACTGCCACAATTTCCACATTATCAAGAGCACTATACCCTTTCAGGTGTTTGTAATTTGCTATACCCCCTGCTCCCACACATCCGTATCTCAATTTAGTCAAGCTTCCATACCCCCTTGTCTATACCCCTACACTTTTGCCTTTTTCCGCAGATTCCATGCATGCCAGTATAATCTTGAGTGCCGCAAGCCCTTCCTCTCCTGAAACAGGGGGCTTTGTTCCGGTTTTTATGCTGTTTACAAACATGTCGATAACTCCGGAGCTTTTCTGGTTTTCATTCGTCTGGATGCCGCCTGTCCTGTAAAACACCTTTTCCCTGTTCTTAAATGTAACTTCAACAGGAAACTGAGGATTGTCATACACCTTAACAATTCCATTTGTGCAGTATACAACCGTGCTGTTGTCCTCCGCCCCATAATATGTCCAGCTTGCTGTAAGAGTACCGGTTATTCCACTCCTGGATTTAAGCAGGCATACTGCATTGTCATCAACTTCAATCATGTTACCGTCCTGGTCTTTCTTGTCCAGGGTCTTAACATATGCACATACCTCATCTATTTCATCCCCTATAAGCCATCTTATCAGGTCAGCCTTATGAACGCCAAGGTCTCCCATTGCCCCTACAAAGGCATCCTTCTTTTTGAAAAACCAGGTATGAGCACCTTTGTCTGCGCTCCAGGTCTCCGGCCCTCCATGCCCGAACGTTGTCCTGAAGGTCAGTATCCTGCCCATTTCACCGCTTTTGAGTATCTTACCCGCCCTGGCATGAGCGGGAGCAAGCCTCTGGTTGTGTCCTATCATAAGGTATTTGCCGGTTTTGCGTGCCGTATCTATCATTTTCCGGGCATCCTTTACTGTTGTAGCCATGGGCTTTTCACACAGAACATGCTTGCCGGCCTCCAGTGCCTTGACGGTAACAGGAGCATGGTACCTGTTTGAGGTGCATACGCTTACCGCATCAATGCTGCTGTCTTCAAGCATTTCCTCCATGGTGCCGTATACCTTCCCGCCGTATATTTTAGCAAGTTTTTGTGCGCGTTCCTTCCTGGTATCAAAAAAGCCGGCAGCTTCGCTGTCGGGATTGGCCGTATACTCGGGTGCATGCCTGAATTCAGTTATTGATCCGCATCCTATCAATCCTGCTCTTATCATATTTATCACTCCTTGAAAGTTAATCTTCTTTCTCCGGCAACGGCTCAAGCGGTTCCTTTATATTAGGACAATCAAACTGCCGGGTTCTTACAGAAGGGCATGCCCACTTCACCGAATTGCCAATCACCTTTATTACATTTTTGTCATGGAACACAGGATAGCTTTCGTGCCCCGGCTGGAAATAGAATATCCTGCCCAATCCCCTTGTGTAGCAGCAGCCACTCCGGAACACCTCTCCTCCCTGAAACCATCCCATGAATACAAGCATCTCGGGTGACGGCACATCGAACCGCTCCCCGTACATCTCCTCATGCTCAAGCTCGAAATATTCCCCTAGTCCCTGTGCTATGGGGTGACCCGGCTCAACAACCCATATCCTCTCTTTCTCTCCGGCTTCCCTCCATCTGAGATTGCATGTAGTACCCATAAGCTTTTTGAATATCTTTGAATGGTGTGCCGAGTGAAGCGCTATAAACCCCATGCCCTTAAGTACACTTTCGTGAACTCTTTTTACAACCTCGTCACTTACCTTCCCATGCGCCATGTGGCCCCACCATATGAGTACATCGGTCTTCTCAAGCACTTCCTCAGTCAGCCCGTGCTGTTCCTGGTCCAGTGTCGCCGTTCTGATATTAAAATCCCCTGTTTCCGAAAGCTTCTGTGCGATAACCGAATGCATTCCTTCAGGGTATATCTCACCCACTACACTGTTTTGCTTTTCATGGATATACTCATTCCATACAGTAACTTTTATTGCCATAATCCAACGCCTCCTTTGTGGTCTATCCTGCAGTCGACTTCCTTATAACAAGCTCGTGTTCAAGAAATATGTCCTCCGGTTCCATGCTGTTCCCTCCCTCTATCCTTTTCATGAGAAGCTCCATTGCGGTACGCCCCAGGTCGTACTTGGGCTGTGCCACCGTCGTCAGCGGCGGCTCATACATACCTGCAAAACTTATATCATCAAATCCGGCCACAGCAACATCCTCCGGTACATCAAGTCCCTTTTCAAATGCTGCCTTGACAGCACCTATTGCCATCATGTCGGATATGCAGAACAACGCAGTTGGTCTTTCATCCATTGACAGAAGCTGAAGGGCATTCCTGAGACCGCTCCTGAAACCATAGTCCCCATATCTTAAAAGCTCTTGCTCCACACTTATACCTCTCTCCTCAAGCACATCCCTGTAGGCCCTTTCCCTCTCCCTGGTGGAAAGAAAGCTGTTTTGACAGCTTATCATCCCTATACTCCTGTGTCCAAGGTCCAAAAGGTGTCTTACTGCTTTGCATGCGGCAGAATAGTTGTCTATTGACACATGAGTTACTCCGGCTCCCTCCTTGTATTCGCAGCACTGCACCACCGGAAAATCACTGGCTGTCTCTGAAAGCATATCCCCGCCTGCCTTAGGTGCCATGAAGATAACCCCATCTGCCAGCCTGTTTTTCAGCAAATCAATGTATGCTTTCTCCCGTGCCTCATCAGAATCAGTATTACACAGCATGATATTATACCCGTACTTATGGGCAACATCTTCTATGCCAAGCACAATTCTCGAATAAAACGGGTTGGAAATAGTGGGCAGCAGCACAAGTACCATTCGGGTTTCTGTACGCCTTAGGTTCCTCGCCAGCAGGTTGGGTCTGTATCCCAGCTTTTCCACTGCATCAAGCACCTTTTTTCGGGAAGCCTCTGAAACAAAATTACTTTCGTTCATTACCCTGGAAACGGTCGCAACCGACATCCCGGCCAGTTCGGCAACATCCTTTATTCTTGACATCATACCTCCCTGTAACGGTTTACAATAAAATTTATGCCTTAAAAGCTTAATTATGGGCATTAAAGCAGCCGTTAAACATGATTTTTGTAATCGATTACATTATACCTCACACTATGTACTGCGGTCAAGGTTAAATCTTAATCTATTTTAACTGGCTTCTGTCACTAAAGAAAGAACTGTATGCAGTCTTTACAAATATGAGGACTGTTATTGAAACACTTCCAAGTATCCCAAGCATAATCGCAATCTGATACTCTATGGCATTCAGAGGCGATGTTCCCGACAATATCTGGCCGGTCATCATTCCCGGAAGGAACACTATACCCATCCCCACCATTGAATTAATTGTGGGTATTATCGCTGCGCTGAAGGCATTGTTCACAGCCTGCCTTGATGCCTCACGGGGCTGTGCTCCAAGCATGAGTGCGGCCTCAATCTTATCCCTGCCCGACTTCATACCGTCCACCAGCCTTTCAACCCCGAGTGTTATCCCGGTCATGCTGTTGCCGATAATCATGCCGGCAAGTGGTATGAAATACCTGGGCAGGTACCACGGGTCGGGCCCTACCACTACTATCATGAAGTATATCAGGCTCACAAGAGTTCCGGCCGGCATTGCAACTGCTATTATATGCTTTAGCTTCTTTTCAAGTACTGTCCCCGCCCTCTTGTATATGTTGAAAACAGCAAATGTCTCCATTACTGCAATAACCCCTATGGTTACCAGTGGATGCGGGTTTTCAAAAATGTATGCAAGTATGTACCCTGTAAGTGTAAGCTGCAGTGTCATGCGAAACGCAGACAACAGCAGTTCCTTTTCTTTTCCAATCTTTCTGAGTCTCAGTATGAAAAGTACAATTACCACAAAAACATATGCAGCCGTAAGCTGCCACAGTGCAAGATCGGCAACACCGTTATTCATCCGTATTACCTCCCCCTGCCATGCGGCCTCCTTCAATCACCACTATGCTGTGTCCAAAATCCTCTGCCATAGCTTGAGAGTGTGTTACCATGACAACAGGTATGCCTCTCTTGTTAGAGTATTGGGTCACAGCTGATATTACCATATTCTCTGTATCAGTGTCCAGAGAGGATGAAGGCTCATCCAGCAGAAGACACTCGGGTTCAAGAAGGAGAACCCTCCCAAGGCACAGCCTCTGTTTCTCGCCCCCGGACAGTTTCCCGGCATCACTTTCCGTCTCCACATCAAGCGAGAGCATCTCCATCATGCGCCTGACACTGCTCCTGCCGGGTTCATCCCTTTCTGTCAGGCGGAAACCGCATACCATGTTGTCATATACGGTGCCATCAAAGATCACAGGGGCCTGGGGAAGCATCACAACCCTCCTCCTCAGGCTCACAGGGTCAATCCCTGACAAATCCTCCCCCCTGTAGCTTATGGAACCCCTGTCCACAGTCAGCATGCAGTTGAGCAGCTTAAGCAGGGTGGTCTTACCGCTGCCGCTCCTGCCAAGGATGCATGTTATACCCCCATATATGTCAAGAGAATCAACTTCAATAATGTTGCGGTACCTGACACCACGCAAGTTAAATAACGCTTCCACCTAAGCCTCCATGTAAGAATTTTTCTTATGAGCCAAGGCCTGCTGTTACAGCCTTCATAAAATCAGGCAGGTCGGCCGGCGTCCTTGAAGTTATGAGATTACCGTCTGCCACAACACTGCTGTCATTCCATTTGCCCCCTGCATGCACCAGGTCATCCTTTATTGAGAAAAAGGACGTCACATTCCTGTCCCGTACAATATCCGCAGAAACCAGTACGGATGGGCCGTGGCATATTGCGGCCACTATCCCCCCGTCATTATATGTTCTGCGCACAATATCAATAATCTCCGGGTACCTTCGCAGTATGTCGGGTGCAGAACCTCCCGGCACTACAACAGCATCCCATTTCTGCTTGCTGCCGTCAAACCTGCACATCTCAGATTTTGCAGGATATCCGTGCTTGCTTTTATACACATTGTCATACTCAGAACCTACAAGAGTAACATTATATCCTTCCTCCACCAGCCTGTAATACGGATACCACAGCTCCAGGTCCTCATAACCATCCTCAACCAGCACAGCAACTTTTTTTGGCATCAAAAACAACTCCCCTTTATATATTCGCTATATTATTACCCTGTGTATAAAAAACTTAAACAGACCTTTAATGACAGGAAAAGAATATGTCCAAGCTATTTTCGTTATAACATAAATCTGTTGCAGTCATAGTAAATTTAGTATGTACTGCTCAAATATGCTAATTAAACAAACTGCTCTGTCCATACTTGTAATCATACCCATGCCATAAATATCCTCTTGCCTTGAACTATGATATCAGACTGTTTCCATTGTTTCTGACCTGACTTTGTGAAATCATAAATTATGAGAGTTTCTGTGTCATACCTGTACCCTCTATACCTGTAGGGGTTCTTTACCCCTGCAG
>CAYYGK010000087.1:0-10449 GCA_964471145.1 uncultured Eubacteriales bacterium
ATAGCCATAGCAATACATAATTTCCCGGAGGGCATCGCCTCATTTACAGCTGTAATCAGGGAACCGGCAACCGGCACCGCTATTGCAGTTGCGATTGCAATACATAATATTCCGGAGGGCATAGCGGTTGCAATACCGGTGTACTGCGCAACCGGAAACAGGATGAAGGGATTTGTGATGTCTTTTCTTTCAGGCCTTTCAGAGCCGGCGGGGGCACTTATAGCTTATCTGATACTGGCCCCGTTCCTTGACGACATGGTTTTCGGCATTCTGTTTGCTGCAGTTGCAGGCATAATGATATTTATATCCTTTGATGAGCTGCTGCCAACAGCAAGGGAGTACGGAGAGCACCATTATTCGATTTCAGGGCTTGTGGCAGGCATGGCCGTAATGGCCGTAAGCCTAATCCTTATAGCATAGGAAGTGTTACTGTATGAAGGGCCTTATACATATATATACAGGTGACGGTAAAGGCAAGACCACGGCTGCAGTGGGGTTGGGGATAAGGGCATACGGCAGGGGTCTTAAGGTGCTCATGGCACAGTTTTTGAAAGGCAGGAAGACGGGTGAAACGGAAGTCCTGAGACAACTCGGGCCGAATTTTAAGCTCATCAGGTCGGGGATTTCAGGCAGGTTCTGCTGGCAGATGGACGAAGACGGGAAGGATGAGGTAAAAAAGCTGCAGCAGAAGCTTTTTGATGATGCAATAAAAGAGGCGTTTTTGGGGAAGTGGGATATGCTCATACTGGATGAAATACTGGGAACCGTCAAGGCGGGCTTTGTAAATGCCGGGCTTGTAAAAAAGATGCTTAAAGAAAAACCGGATGAGCTTGAGGTTGTGCTTACCGGCAGGGATTCACCCGGGATTCTTATTACTGCTGCTGATTATGTTTCTGAAATAAGGAAGGTTAAACACCCTGCAGACAAGGGGGTAAATGCAAGAAGGGGTATAGAACTGTGAAAGGGGGACTTAATATTGAAGCTGACAGTACTGGGGAACAATGGACCATACCCGGGGCCGGGAGGGGCGTGCTCAGGGTACCTGGTTGAGCATGATGGAACACGGATAATGGCTGACTGTGGGAACGGGGTGCTTGCCAACCTGCAGAAGGTGGCGGGAATAGGGGATTTAGACGCTGTAATAATTACCCACCTGCACAGCGACCATATGTCCGACCTTATGGTTTTAAGATACGCGGTGATGCAGGGAAAGCAGAGGGGGCTTGCTGTGAATAAGCTGGATGTGTGGGCTCCGCCGGAACCGGATAGCGTATTTTCAGTATTAAAAAATGAGAATGCATTCAATACGGCACAGATCACTGCCGGCCTGGAGCTTTTAACAGGGGGTATCAAAGTATGCTTCAGGAGGACAAAACACCCGTATATGTGCTATGCACTCTCTTTCAGTGCAGGACAAAAGAAGCTTGTGTATTCGGGGGATACGGCATGGGACCCTGAGCTTGTGGAGTTTTTTGCAGGCAGCGACACGCTTCTTCTTGATGCAGGATTGCTTTCCCGGGACAAGGTGGAGAATGCCCCGCATATGACAGCTGCCGAATGCGGAAAGGCAGCTTCCCGGGCAAATGCCGGAAGGCTGCTGCTAACTCATATCCGGCCCGGATATGACGCACTTGATATAGAAGAGGAGGCAGGAGAGTTTTTCCCTGGTGCAGAGGTTGTTTCAATCCTGCATACCTACACTATCTGAGCTTATATTTGGAAAGCTTCTGTTCCAGTTCTTTTACCAGGCCGTTAAGGTTTTCCGATGCCTCCCTGAGGTCTTCAAAAGACTTAAGCTGTGTTTCCGTTGTGGCGGCAACCTCCTGACTGGAAGCAGCAGTTTCCTGTGAAACCGAGGAGATATTCTCTATTGCCATTGTAACCTCATCCTTGTCCTGCTGCATACTTGTAACAGACTCGTTTACAGCCTTTATCATCTCGACGATTGAGTTAACCCCGTTGGCTATGTCTTTAAAAGACTTGTTTGTCCTTTCAACTGATTCATTCTGCTCATCTGAGGATTTTCTCATCATTTCCATTGTTTCCACTGCCATTTCTGATTCTTCCTGTATGCTCTCAACCAGGTTGGTTATTTCTTCAGTGGACTTCCTGCTTTCGTCAGCCAGAACCCTGACTTCATCCGCAACAACCGCAAATCCCTTTCCCGCCTCTCCTGCACGGGCTGCTTCTATTGCGGCATTGAGTGCAAGCAGATTGGTCTGTTCGGCTATGTTTTCTATCGACTCAACAAACCCGCCAATATCATTTGTTGTGTTTACAAACTTCTCTACCACCGCAAATATCTTTTCGGTGGCCTGGTAGTTCTCAGAAGACTTCTCTTTAAGAATTGAAACGCTTTCCATGCCTGCCTGGTTGAGTTTGTTTATCATGCTGGTCTGCTTCACTATGCTGTCATAGTTCTCATAGACCCTGTTGATCTGCTCGGCAAGCTTGTCCACAGCCTGAACACCCGCCTGGGCTTCCTCTGCCTGACTTGATGCGCCCTTTGCGATATCATCAACCGTTGTGGATATATCCGACATTACATTTGATGCTTCCTGGGAAGTGCTGCTTACCTTTTTTGACGCCATCACAATCGATGTAGAGAGGTTGAAGAACCCGTCTATCAGCATCCTTATGTCACTTAAAAGTGAATTGACAACTGAAGCCACCTGCCCCAGGTTGCCATAGCTTTTGGAGTCTACAAGTCTTGAGAAATCCCCCTGCTTTATAATGGACATTTCACCCGAAAACCTTTTGGCAAGTCTTTTAATAGACAGGCTAACGAAGAAATTCATAATCAGTGCGGTAACCAGCCATGCAGCCATAAACAGGAATATAACATGCACTTTGTTGCTGGCAATATATGCTGGGATGCTGCACCCTACCGAAGCCACAAAAGATATAACATACGCAAGTGTAGTGGTATTGCTGTTATTGTCTTGTCTTTTAGACATATTTATCCCCCCGGGAATGCTGTGATTTTACAATTCAAGACAATATTCTATGTGACTGATTAAAAACCCTTCTTTTTTAAGGAAAAGGTTGTTTTGATTATTGGCAAACGTTCTGATATACTGTTGTAGCATATTTTGTTGATAAACAGGGGAATTGCTATGGTAACTGTCCAAAAATGTCCGGGTTACGGCGGGGATGAAGTAAGAAAGGCTGCAGGACGGGTGCTTGAGCTGCTCGATGAGGCAGGCACACCGGTAAGGCCGGGCATGAAAGTTGTGTTAAAACCAAATCTTGTGATGGCAAAAAAACCTTCTGATGCGGCCACAACCCATCCTTCACTGGTACAGGCTGCAGCTGAATACCTCGTTGAAAAAGGCGCCCGGGTTATAGTAGCCGATAGTCCGGGAGGACCCTTTAACCGGACACTGCTGCAGAGGGTTTACTCGGTTACCGGTATGGCTCAGGCTGCACATGAATCGGGGGCAGTGCTTAATACAGATACAGGGAGCACAACTGTGGATTGTCCGGACGCAATGTATTTAAAGAGGATTGAACTGGTATCTGCAATAGCACAGGCGGACCTGGTTATTAATATGCCCAAACTCAAAACCCATGGAATGATGGTGTTTACCGGTGCCATAAAAAATATGGTTGGTGCCGTACCCGGAATAGCAAAAGCTGACTATCACTTGAGAATGTCCGATTATGACAGGTTTGCTGACATACTGATAGACATATTCCTTGCGTGCAAGCCGGCACTGAACATCGTGGATGCTGTTACCTGCATGGAAGGGCACGGCCCTACCGGAGGAAGGCCCAGACACTTAGGCCTTGTTATTGCGGGCACAGACGGATTTGAGGTTGACCTTGCAGCACTTCATATAATGGGTGCAAAACCGGCAGACACCCCGGTTACGGACAGGATAGTAAAAAGGGGGCTGTGCAGCTCAGAGCCTGGGGATATAGAAATCACCGGGACAGGTGCCGGATTTGAAACACATCCGTTTGATATGCCCTCGCTGGATGACCTGAAGGCGGTTAATTTCTTAAGCAGGGGACTGCCCGGGTTTGTAGCGGAGATGTTCAAACAGCATCCTGTATTTGACCGTGAGCTGTGCAGCGGGTGCGGCAGATGCATGGAAGTATGCCCTGCCGGGATAATAGATATGAAGGAGGGCAGGCCGTATGCAGACATGTCCAGGTGCATAAAGTGTTTCTGCTGCCAGGAGCTGTGTCCTTCGGGTGCAGTAGTGATAAAGCGCAGTCTTCCTGCACAAATTCTGTTTGGCAGAATGCGGCGCTAAGTATAATAGAGAAAAGGATGTGAGGGACTTAAATGGATGTAAAATACTTAAACCCTTTTATAGAGGGCAGCCAGACTGTTATAAGGCAAATCATAACAGAAAATCTGGAAATGGAGGGTACATATTTTAAAAATTCTCCTTACAAGAGTGATAGAATAATGGTGATTGTAGGTGTGACCGGGAAATCCAGGGGACAGGTGACTTTCGTAATGAACCAGCAGACAGCTGTTTATCTGGTTTCCAGAATGATGGGCGGGGCATGTTCCGGTGAACTTACCGAGATATCCAAAAGTGCCATTGCGGAGCTTTGCAATATGATAATGGGGAATACGGCAACCATATTGTACAACAGGGGACTGGCCGTAGAAATAACTCCTCCTTCAATACTTATAGGAGACAACATGGAGGTTTCAACAGGAAAGATGGAAACCGTCAGCGTACTGCTGAAACTGGAGAATGACTATGAATTATCGATAGATATTTCTTTTGAAAAGAAGGAAAACGGAGAATGAACTCCCTGCATGTTGTACTTGTCGAACCCTGTATACCCCAGAACACAGGTAATGTAGCAAGGACATGCGCATCAACCGGAACAGTGCTGCATCTGGTTGAGCCGCTCGGGTTTTCGGTTTCTGACCGTTACCTTAAGAGGGCGGGGCTGGACTACTGGCATATGGTCGACATTTTTTACCATCAGCAACTGGATGAGGTATTCGACAGGTATCCGGAAGGAAGCTTCTATTTTGCAACAACAAAAGCGAAAAATGTATACTCTGATGTGACATATCCGGATAATTCATTCATAGTGTTCGGCAAGGAAACAGCAGGTCTTCCTGAAGCTCTGCTCAAAAGCAGGAAGGAAAGCTGCATAAGGATTCCTATGGCTGTAGGCGCGAGGTCACTGAACCTGGCAAATTCTGTTGCGGTAGTGGTGTATGAAGTCCTGAGGCAGAAAGGCTTTCCGGGCCTGAGGCAAAAAGGCAGGATGTAGCGGTTTATGAATGTGTGCATATGGGAAGTATAAGCACAGTACGGGGACATTGAAAGATTGTTAAATAATTAATTATTTGCTGTGAAGCTATTGAAAAAAGCGGCAAAATAATATAGAATGTTACGCGAAGGTCTGCTTGAGGTAAATAATACTAAACAGGAGGTATTTTTATGGCAATAAAAATTGGTATAAATGGTTTTGGGAGAATAGGAAGACTGGTTTTCAGGGCAACTGTCAACAATCCTAATGTAGAAGTTGTCGGAATAAACGACCCTTTTATAGAGTTGGACTATATGAAGTATATGCTCAGGCACGACACGGTTCACGGACAGTTCAAGGGTGATGTTGCAATAACTGACGGCAAACTTGTCGTGAATGGGAAGAAAACCGCCATTTACGGGGTAATGGATCCAAAAGATATACCCTGGAGTGAATGCGGTGCAGAATATGTGCTTGAATCCACCGGTGTATTCAGAACCATTGAAAAGGCATCTGCTCATTTTAACGGAGGAGCCAGGAAGGTTGTAATCAGCGCACCTTCAAACGATGCGCCGATGTTTGTAATGGGAGTAAACAATGAAAAGTATACCAGGGATATGAATGTGGTTTCCAATGCATCCTGTACAACCAACTGCCTTGCACCGCTTGCAAAAGTTATAAATGACAATTTCGGCATAGCCGAAGGTCTGATGACCACAGTACATTCCATGACAGCCACCCAGAAGACGGTTGACGGTCCGTCAAAGAAGGACTGGAGGGGAGGACGTGCCGCCGGACACAATATTATCCCATCTTCAACAGGGGCTGCAAAGGCTGTGGGCAAGGTAATACCTGAATTAAATGGAAAGCTTACAGGGATGGCTTTCAGGGTGCCAACGATAGATGTATCGGTTGTAGACTTAACATGCCGCCTCGAAAAGGGTGCATCCTATGATGAGGTAAAAGCAGCAATGAAGAGTGCATCTGAGAATGAACTCAAGGGTATCCTGGGATACACAGAAGAAGCGGTTGTTTCTTCCGATTTCATAGGAGATCCCAGAACATCTATATTTGATGCCGAAGCCGGAATACCGCTCAATGATAATTTCATGAAGCTTGTTGCATGGTATGACAACGAGTGGGGATACTCCAGCAAGTGTGTTGACCTCATTTGCTACATGGCAGAAGTAGACAGTAAATAATGAAAGGGAAATTGAAAAGGTTCGGTTTTGCCAGGTAAACCGGGCCTTTTTGCATGCGTGTGGTACGGGTATTAAACCTTTTACAGGGGCAAAATATCTTTAAAAGTAGCCGCACAGCAGAATAAAAATGAAACAGGAGAGTGAAGTACTGTGTTTATACGAAAAAGAACTGTTCAGGATATTAATGTAAAAGGCAAAAGGGTGATAGCAAGGGTTGATTTCAACGTTCCCCTTGACGACAGTGGAAACATTACAAATGACAAGAGGGTAGTGGCTGCTCTTCCGACCATAAATTACCTTCTTGATAACGGTGCCAGGACCATACTTGTATCACACCTGGGAAGGCCAAAGGGTTTTGATGAAAAGCTCAGCATGAAACCTGTTGCTGAAAGACTGCACAGGCTGCTGGGCAAGGAAGTAATCCTTGCTGCAGACGTTGTTGGCGATGATGCAAGGCAGAAGGTGCAAAAACTTAAGGAAAACCAGATACTGCTGCTTGAAAACGTGAGGTTTCATAAAGAGGAGACAAAAAACGATCCTGAATTTGCAAAAAAACTTGCGGACTTTGCTGATGTATTTGTAAATGACGCATTTGGCACGGCGCACAGGGCTCATGCCTCAACAGTAGGCATAGCGGATTATCTTCCGGCTGTTGCGGGTTTTCTGGTCCAGAAGGAACTTGAGGTAATGGGAAAGGCCTTGTCCAAGCCTGATAAACCGTTTGTTGCAATACTGGGAGGAGCAAAGGTATCCGACAAGATAGGTGTAATTGAAAACCTGCTGGATAAAGTAGATTCAATAATCATAGGAGGGGGAATGGCGTATACCTTCCTCAAGGCCAAGGGATACAGGATCGGGAACTCAATCTGTGAAGACGACAAGCTTGAGCTTGCAAAGAAGATTATGGACAAGGCTGAAAAAAAAGGCATAAACCTTATGCTACCTATAGGAAGCATAGTAGGCAGGGAGTTTAAAAACGATACAGATTACAAATATGTACCTTCCGACGACATGCCTGATGAATGGCTTGGAATGGACCTGGGGTCATTGACCATTGAAAAGTACTCCAAGCAGATAAAAAAGGCAAAAACAATTGTCTGGAACGGCCCTATGGGCGTCTTTGAATTTCCCAATTTTGCAACCGGTACAAGAGAAATAGCCAGGGCGGTTGCAGAGTCGGGCGCAGTTTCCATTGTAGGTGGCGGAGACTCGGTGGCTGCACTGGAGCAGCTTGGATTTGCCGAAAGGATAACTCATATCTCAACCGGCGGAGGAGCATCGCTTGAGTTTCTGGAAGGCAAGGAGCTGCCGGGAATAAGTGTGCTTGCAGACAGGAATCCCAGAAAAAAGCTTATAGCAGGCAACTGGAAGATGAATAAAACCCCGTCTGAAACGGTTGATTTCCTGAACAAGCTTAAAAGAAAACTGGACGGGGTAAATTCCGAGGTTGCAGTATGTGTTCCGTTTGTATGCATAGCGCCTGCGGTATCTGTGCTTGAGGAAACTAAGATATCCATTGGGGCTCAGGACCTGTACTGGGAGGACAGCGGTGCCTGGACAGGTGAGGTTTCCGGAGACATGATTAAGGATGCCGGTGCCAGGTATGTAATTATCGGGCATTCTGAGAGAAGGCAGTATTTTGGTGAAACTGATGAAACGGTCAATAAAAAGGTACACGCAGCATTCAGGCACATGCTTTTACCGATAATATGTGTTGGAGAGTCACTCAAGCAGCGTGAGAGGGGAATAACTGCAGACCTGATAAGGTCGCAGGTGAAATCTGCTCTTTACGGATTGTCAGCCCAACAGGTATCGGATGCGGTCATAGCATATGAACCTATCTGGGCGATAGGGACAGGAAAAACCGCAACCAGCGAGCAGGCAAATGAAATGTGCATGATTATAAGGGAGACTGTTGAGAAGATATATGATGACGAGTGTGCCGACACCGTAAGGATCCTGTACGGGGGCAGTGTAAAGCCCGGTAATGCAGGCGAGCTGTTCACAATGTCGGATATCGACGGGGGACTTGTAGGGGGAGCAAGCCTTAAGGCAGATGACTTTGAGGCGGTAGTTAAATACGGATGAGGAGACAATATGACAAAAAGACCATTAGCACTTGTAATAATGGATGGCTACGGAATAAACAAAAGAAGTGAAGGCAATGCGGTGCTGGCAGCAAAAAAGCCCAACATCGACAGGCTGATGTCCGAGTGTCCTTCAACCGTCATAAGTGCATCCGGACCTGATGTGGGCCTCCCTGAAGGTCAGATGGGAAATTCCGAGGTGGGGCATACCAATATAGGGGCCGGAAGGATTGTATACCAGGAGTATACCAGAATAACAAAATCCATAAAGGATGGAGACTTTTACGAAAAAAAAGAGTTTCACGATGCTATTCAAAACTGCAGGAAGAACGGTTCTGCAATGCACCTGTACGGTCTTTTGTCCGATGGCGGGGTGCACAGCCATAACACCCATCTTTATGCACTTCTGGAGCTTATGAAAAAGGAAGGACTCAAGGATGTATACATACACTGTTTCTTTGATGGAAGAGATGTTCCTCCCGACAGCGGAACAGGCTATATAGAGGAGCTGGAAGAAAAGCTTGAGGAAACAGGCGTTGGAAGGGTAGCAACTGTAATGGGCCGTTACTATGCAATGGACAGGGACAACAGATGGGAACGCACCAGACTGGCCTATGACGCTATGGTTATGGGAAAAGGTGTTAGTACATGTGACGATCCTGTGAAAGCTGTAAGCCAAGCTTACGACAGGGATGAATATGATGAGTTTATAAAGCCGGTGGTTATTACAGAAGAGGGAAAACCGGTGGCAACCGTAAATGAGAATGACTCAATAATATTCTTTAATTTCAGGCCTGACAGGGCAAGGCAGATAACCAGGGCCTTTACAGATGAAGAGTTTGACAGGTTTGAAAGACAGAAAGGATACTTTCGTGTCTACTATGTATGCATGACCATGTATGACGAGACCATGCGCAATGTGCACGTTGCATTCAAGCCGCAGAGCCTGGTCAATACATTCGGGGAGTATATAAGCAGGCTGGGTTTTACCCAGCTGAGAATTGCGGAAACAGAGAAGTATGCCCATGTGACGTTCTTTTTTAACGGTGGGGTTGAAAAGGTTTATGAAGGAGAGGACCGCAAGCTGATACCCTCGCCAAAGGTTCCGACCTATGACATGCAGCCTGAGATGAGTGCATACGAGGTAGCGGGGGAGGCAGTCAAAAGGATACACAGCGGTAAGTATGATGTGATCGTTTTAAACTTTGCCAATCCTGACATGGTAGGCCATACCGGAATATTTGATGCGGCGCGCACGGCAGTGGAGGTTGTTGACAAATGTGTGGGCAGCGTTGTTGAGGCGGTGCTTGCCCGGGGCGGCATAGCACTTGTAACTTCAGACCATGGGAATGCAGAGCAGATGCAGGACTATGAAACAGGCAATTCTCATACCGCACATACCCTTAATCCTGTACCCTTTATTATTGCCGGTATGGGTTATGTCAAACTCAGGGAAGGAAGACTTGCAGATATCGCACCCACCATTCTTGATATAATGGGGGTTGAAAAACCCGGTGAAATGACCGGGCAGTCCCTGATAACGAGCAATTCGCGCTGTTAAGCCTGTTTGGGCAGCGCATACTAAATTTAATATATTGAATTACCGGTAGCTCAACATTTAGCATGACTGCCAGAAATTTATGTTGCAAAGACAAAACAGCATTAAACAGTTTTCTTCAAATATCCGTAAAGAACCAGCAGCCTTTCCTCTTCAGGGGAAGGCCTGCTGTTTTTATATTTATGGAATTGAATTAGTGTTGAGGCAATAATCCTGTCCATCCATCCGGCTCTTAAGAGCCGCCTGCAGCAATCACGCACCGTGTTATCCAGGTCTGAGGCGCTGTGTTTGTATTCTACGTACCTCCACAGGTTCGAGGCATAGATGATATGGTTGCCCCCGTCCAGGTCTTTGTAAACACCGGTGATAC
>CAYYGK010000088.1:0-10408 GCA_964471145.1 uncultured Eubacteriales bacterium
GTTTCATTAACATACCATGTTAATTCAACAGGGGACGTATCCCACGTCCAGCTTGGTCCGGACTTTTGATCACTTTCGCTAGCTGTGTCTGCAGTAGTGGTAGTGGCCTTTGTATTTTCAGCTGAGCTTTCATCCTTCCCTTCTTTTACCGCATCTCCACATCCTGCCAGCATTGTAAATACCAGCAGTGTAATCACAATAAAACTTACTCCTTTAGTAAATCTTCTCATAAATATTACCTCCCATTTTAATACTTGTCTGCGAAATAGATTATTCCTCCTCAATCCCATAACCGCATTTTATCAGCACGTCATAAAGATTCTCCTTTCGGCTGCTTACTTCCCTTTCGGAAAGAAAATACGGACTTACCATGTTTCGTACAGATAACTTATCAGGTGACTTAGCTTCAGCCTCTGCGCCGACAGCTTCCACACCCATGTAAGTTATCAAAACAGCTTAACCCAACTGTATCACCACCTTTCACACCTGTTATTGTTGTTGGTTCCTGTTGACGAAACAACAGGTTTTTGAAATACATTTGTGCGACATCATGTCGCACTTATCCTTTGATGGATCCTATCATGATTCCCTTAACAAAATACTTCTGTAAAAAAGGATACAACGCTATTATTGGTGCAGTTGTAACCATCATTGTTGCCAGCTGTATTGTAGTAGAAGTAGTTTTACGGTATTCAGAACCACTGCTCACACTCTCCAGCATTGTGGCTGCTGCTTCCTTTGTTCGAATGATTTTCATAAGAAACAGCTGAATAGTCTGCAATCCTTCAGACGAAGTAAACATCATGGAATCAAAAAATGAGTTCCAGTGAAATACACCTACAAAAAGTGCTATTGCTGCAAGTACTGGCTTGGATAATGGTAAAATAAGAGTAACATATATCCTGTACTCACCCGCTCCATCAATTTTGGCTGATTCAATAATAGAATCCGGGATACCTCTAAAAAACGCTTGAAATATCAGTACATTCCAAAAACTAAACATTCCCGGTATAATATACACAAGAAAATTGTCAAGCAGCCCTAAACTTTTATATAATAGATATGTTGGTATTAATCCACCGCTAAAAAACATGGGTATTAAACAAATAATTGCATATATTCTTTTGCCCATAAGGATTTTTCTGGAAAATGCATAGGCAAAAACTGAGGTAACCAGTAAATGCGTTATGATTCCTGTAATCGTTCTTAAAAGAGTAACCATATATGAATTAATTATGCTTTCATTTATAAACACTATTCTGTAGTTTTCAGTAGAAAATTTACGGGGCCAAAAATGGACGCCTCCTCTCATATAGTCTATCCCCTCATTAAATGAACCTACTAGTGTGTGCCAAAACGGATACAAAGTAATGAAAATAACCAGAAGCATCAAAAGCGTATTTGCAGTATTAAATATTCTGTCGTTCAAAGTTTTCTTGTACAACATCTTAATCCCTCCATCAAAACAGGCCGTGTTCTGTTACTCGTTTTGAAAAATAATTCGCTGCCATAAGCAGTATTACTGCAATAACTGAACGCATAAACCCTACAGCAGTTGCATAAGAGAATCTCAGTGCTGCAAGTCCTACTTTATAGACATATGTATCAATAACCTCACTCATATCAACATTTAGATTGTTCTGAAGCATCCATATCTGGTCGAACCCGTTTTCCAGAATACCGCTTATATTAAAAATCAAAAATATAACAATAGTACCCGTAATAGAAGGAATAGTGACATGCCACATCCTCTGAAATCTCCTGGCACCATCTATTATTGCTGCCTCATATAGATTCATATTTGTATTCGACATTGCTGCCAGGTATATAATTGATCCCCATCCCATACCTTTTGCTATTCCAGAGATTACGGCAATCCACCAGAAATAATTTGGTTCTGCCATAAAAGCAATAGGTTCTTTTATTACCTGAAGGTTTATCAAAAGATCATTTACAGCTCCATTGTCTAGCGATAGAAGACGTACTATCAATCCACCAAAAATGACCCAGGAAACAAAATAAGGAAGGTATGAAACTGTTTGTGTTAATTTTTTAAACCTCTTGTTGGTAATTTCATTAAGAAGAAGTGCAAAAATGATTGGAGCCGGGAATCCAAGTATCAACCCAATCAAGTTTATACCGAGGGTGTTCCTCAGTACTCTATAGAAATTCCGATCTGTTATAAATTCAATGAAATGGTCAAACCCTACCCACTCTGACCCGGAAAAACCCTCTGCTATATTATAATCCTTAAAGGCAATGATTACCCCATACATCGGAAGATATTTAAATATAATAAGCAATATAATTCCAGGTAAAATCATAGTTTGCAGTTCAAACTGATTAAACATACGTTTTAATTTGCTTCTTTTGGTTAATGATTGAAAAAAATCTATTCTGTTATGCTTAGTACTTATTTTACCCATTAAATTGCTTTCCTCCTTTAATACCACATGACAGAATGTATTCTTAAATTTATACCTCTATATTATTTGTATGACTTCCTACCTGTTCTATGATAAATCTCTTTAAATATATCACAACTATGTTGATATTTCAAGAGTAATTTTGTCCAACAATCTATTCTTAAGGCCTTATCAGTCCCCGCTGTCCAACCTTTTGCTGTCTGTTCTCCCATAGTTTAACTCCCCACAGCGAATTTTAACTTTAACCCCATCAGCGTACTGTATCATCCATTTCCATATTCAGTTCCTTATAAAGATTTCTTCTGTCTTTTTTATCCTTATCATTTTCCTTACGTGCATATTTTGCTACATCAAATGCTTTTTCTCTTTTGACAACAATAACACCATCGCCATCTGCAATCACAATATCACCTGTATTCACTATCACTCCTCCAACGGAAACAGGTATATCAACAGCATCAAACTGGGTCCTCCCCTGAACCATTGTCTGGGCAATATACTTTGACCAACAGGGTATTTTTTGAATGATAATCTCATCGGTATCTCTTATTCCGCCATTGGTTACGTAACCTGCGGCACCTTTTTTTACACCTTCCAGCGAATTCATCGAACCCATTACACCTGCGTTAACACCGCTTTGATCGATGATAATAAAATCACCTTGTTTTATATCGTTCATCCAGGTATATGTGTTTATATTTTCATAATACCAGGTAACCCATTCAGAATATTCCTGAGGTGTCATTTTGGGAATAGATCCCTCATAAGGCATATACCTTACTGTTTTTGCAATACCTGCTGCTCTTGTCCTGTATAAAGGTCTAATATCAGGAGACATTGATCCGTAATTGTGCATCATATTCCAATCCATGCCGTCCCTTACATCTGTAACCCTTAACCCTCTAAATAGTTCCATTAATTCATTTCTCTCTTTTTTTTGCATTTGCATCCCCTTCACAATTTAATATTAGTATTATAAATTTATTTGTTGGACATCCTATGACCTAAAGTATAGCACAGAAGAAAGTGCAGGTCAACAATATTTAGACACTTCATCAAATTTTTTTTTTGACCATTTTCCGTTTCAACATCGTATTCAAGTAATCTATATACATTTTGATCAGTTTGATCTTTCCGTTAGTCATCACTTCGTTCATATTATAATAATTATTTACTCTTCCAAGCTCTCTGGTGATTCTCTACCGGTCTTGCACCTGCAACTTCTAGCTTAGACGGGTGCGCATTATGTCTTCAAAAGCCAGATTTTTTAAGATGTATTGCTGGATAAAGAATTAAATTGAAAAATCCTTTAGTTTCTTGACTTAAGGCAGTCGCAGTATAACTTTTGTACCGGACCCCTTCCTGCTGTAGATGTCAATCCCGTAATTATAACCATAATGCAGTACAATTCTTCTGTTAACATTTGAAATTCCGATTCCGTCAGCCTCATTCTTTTTAGGAGCTTTACTATCCAGTGTCCTTCTGACTTCCATCAATTTCTCATGGTTCATGCCCTCACCGTTATCCTCAACAATCAATTGAATACCTCCATTTTCTCTTGAAGCGGATATACTGATAATTCCCGTTAGGTTTTGGGATACGATGCCATAATAAAGGGAGTTTTCAATCAAGGGCTGCAGGATGAAACGCAGAATTTCATATTCTAACAGTTCATCAGGTATACTGATATTTACCTTGATACCTTCTCCATACCTGTAATTCATTATTCTTATATAGTTTTTAACATACTCCACTTCTTCTTCAATGGTGCAAAGGATACTTGGGTTTTTAAATATCGGTTTCAATATATTTCCCAGGGTTGTCAAGCTTTCAGCAATATTATTCGCCTTTAGCATAACAGCCATGTATTTAATGGTATTGAGGGTATTGTAAAGAAAATGAGGGTTGATTCGTGCCTGCAGGGATTCAATCTGCAGATTTCTTTTCTCATTTTCCATGGTCTTTATTTGCTCAATTAACGAAAGGATACTTGCGGACATTTTATTGAACTGTCTTCCCAGAATACCCAGTTCATTTCCTGACGTTTCCGGAAGCATGTGCCCGAGCCTGCCCTTTTCCATTTCACCCATGGCAGCTGTGAGTTCATTCAAAGGCCTTGTAATTCTATATATCCAATACAGGGACATACCAAAAGCCATTGCAAAACTGATGCCGAACATCAATAACAGGATTTTTCTTAGTTTTGTTATGTCCTTTACAAGATAATATAACGGTATTTCATTTACCAGTATCCATCTTGTTTCATTCATACGATAATACACAATCTGCATCGTGCCAGGGTTCCTCTTTAGAATAAGGCTTCCATAACTGCTGTCCTCATTCAGATCTCCAAAAACCGAACTAATAGTATTTAATCTTGACTTGTCTGTATGAGAGAATATTCTCCCGCTGCCATCCATCAAATACATGTTGTTGTACTTTTCAATTTTGCCAGTGTTGTATATGTTGGTAAAAAAGTTTAAATTAATATTTATTACAAGCGTTGCAGTCTGTCTTCCAAAAAAATTGATGCTCCGGGCTGCAGTGATATAATTCCTGTAATTTCCCTTGCTTCCCATATCATATACACCAAAATCATCTGAACTGTAGCCCCCATACCAGTGCACTTTAGAATTGTCGGCCTTTACCATTTCATATATTTCGGAACAGTAAAAAAATTTTTTCTTCTCACTGTCCTCAATATAATTGTTTCTTTTAGGGGTAACACCGATTATCTGACCATTTTCTCCAAAATAATATATGGACTCAATATACTCATAATTATTCACTTCCCTTGCAAGGCTGGAGAAAACACTGTTGACAAGTATTACCCGTTCAGTATCCGATGAAAATCTCCCATCTAGAAAGTCCTGCAGTTCTTTTGATATAAACAGAATGCTCGATATCTTATCAACTTCGTTCATAAAAGTGCCAATATTATACTCAAGCTGCTGAAAATGCTTTAGGTTTTCCTGTTCCGACTGTTTTTTCAATATGCTTACCATGCTCATATATATAAAAAGAAAGCTTATGAGCAGTATGATAAAGCTCATTCCCACGAATGATGCCACCAGCTGAGTTTTAAACTTTATGCTGAAATTTTTACCTGTAACCGTCCTGAACCTTCCAAACATACATCCTCCATTACAGTGAACCTTTCTACATCCACTGTTTTTTGTAATCACTGGGGTTTATCCCGGAAATCTTTTTAAAGGTTCTACTGAAATAGCCTACGTCAGAAAAACCTACTTTTTCTGCCACTTCGTAAAGCTTCAGATTGGTATTCAAAAGTAATTTCTTTGCTTTTTCTATCCTTACCTCCGTAACATACTCAAAAAGACTCTTTTCAAATTCCCTTTTAAAAAGACTGCTCAGATAATTGGGACTTAACTCAACCACTTCAGCAATCTGCTGCAGGGAAATGTTTTCATCATAATGTACCCGGATATACTTGATTGCATTTGCTATCTCCTTGCTGCAACACTTCTTCCCTGTTTTTATATTTGAAATCTGGGAGAGATACTCTTTGAAAACCTCAATTGTCTCATCCAGGGTCTCACTGTTTTCTATCTGCTGTGCATAATTCAGAGTTACACCCGATATGTTATTAACATTATGATTTGTCAATACCAATGCCTTATGGCCCCATTCAAGAAACATTTTCAGAGTCTCTTCCCTTGATATGGGAAATGAGTTTTCATCAATACAGGACTCAGGACTTAAGATGTCATATTTGTCAAAACACTGCTTGAGTTTGGACCTGATGCTCTCTTTTAAAAAGTTTAAATCAATATCGCTGCTTCTGATATTTTTCCCATTACCAGTATAATACTTGTATCCGATTATATCAGAGCACTCATCATACATGTTTTTGATCATTGAATAGCCATTTTTAATACTGCTTATCCCAATTGTAACGCAGGTATCAAAATATGTTTTTAAAACCCTTCTTATATGCTCCAAAATATCCAACAATTCCGCCTCAATTTCCTGCCGGTCGGCTTTATCATGAAAACTCATAATAATTATAAAACGTCTGTCCTTTTCATGACACATAATTCCCCTTTTATAACCACTCAGCACTTCATTGACAATATTAAGAATTGAAAAACGGATAAGCTTACCTTTTTCATCCTTGAATTTCTTCTGCAGTAAATAATAATGATCAATTTCCATAATGCAAAGGATGAGCCGTTCAGGATTTATCGAGAGGTTTAGTTCATTTAGGATATCTGCCAGTTTGCTTTCTGAATAGATTCCATAAAATAAAAAATCGGAAATAATATTGTCTTTTGAAATGTTAAGGGTTTTTATCATATCATTGCCACCAGATTTTTGCAGATTACTTTTAACTAGTTCATTTCTTACTTTTCCAAGCACCGATTCCATTTCAACCTGCGTCATGGTCAATTTTAAAATATAGTCCGAGACGCCTAGTAAAAACGCCTTTCTTGCAAATTTAAATTCTTCATGACATGACAGTATTATAAATTTCGTCTCTGAATCTTCTTTTCTGATTTTTTCAATAAGCTGTATACCATCCATCACAGGCATTTTGATGTCTGTAAGTATGAGGTCCGGCTTGTTTTTTTTATAGACCTCCCAGGCAACCTGTCCATTCTCAACATCAGCTACAACATACATATCAAATTTTGACCAGTCTATTGAACTCCTGATACCCAGTCGTACCAGCATTTCATCTTCTACTATCAAGACCTTGAACATATCAATATGCCTCCACCGCAGCCAGACTCTTTTGCAAGCATTTCGCCACCTGTACCATTATAGTATCACCATGTTATATTGCTTTCAATACCAACATGGGCTTTGCCCGCAACCCAAACATTCAGTCTGTAGCTTGTTGGCTAAATACAAAATGCTGCAACCACTTGCTTTTTACATGATTAAACATCTAATACTGTAGTACCAGTCAAGAAATAGTAATATTTTTTATTTTTAATACATATTTTTTATATATTCTTTTAATATGTTTACAAATTTCGGTATATTGTTCATTGATTATCCGCACATAATTAATTAATATTATGATGTATCATGATAAAAAAAAATTTGACAGGGGAAATATCAATGCACCTTCAACTGCAAACCAGCAAAAATATTGATCTTACTACACATAAAAGACATATGCCGGATGGGTTGAAACTTTTTTTGATGATTTTACCATTTGTCATTTTTATTTTTGCTTTATATTATGTTCCCCTGTTTGGCTGGATTTTTGCCTTTTTTGACTATAAACCAGGTATACCCCTGTCAAAGACTCCTTATGTCGGGCTGGAACACTTTGCCCAGGTTGTAAGGGATGGAGGTGAACTGTTAAGGGTATTACGGAATACAATTGTTATAAGTTTTCTGGGGGTACTGTCATCTCCTTTACCTATAGTGTTTTCTCTCTTGTTGAATGAGATTGGAAATTCTAAATACAAAAAGCTGGTGCAGACAACGACCACTCTTCCCAATTTCATCAGTTGGATTATTCTTTTTGGATTGGCATTTTCCATATTATCCTATGAAGGCATGTATAACAACCTGCTGCAAATATTGGGGCTTAACCGGATACCACCTCCAGGTATTCTTGGTAATGTAGATGCTGTATGGGTTTTCCAATGGGCCCTGGGGACATGGAAACACCTCGGATGGGGAGCAATAATTTATCTGGCAACAATAGCGGGATTGGATAAAGAGCTCTTTGATGCTGCAAAAATTGATGGGGCAAACAGGTTTCAAGTGATTATGAATGTTACCGTACCGGGACTTTACTCAACATATCTGGTATTACTGCTGCTTCAGATAAGTAATATGCTGAATAATGGTTTTGACCAGTTTTTTGTATTCTTCAATCCACTCGTTGCGGATAAAATTGAGGTGCTGGATTATTATGTATATAAAATAGGTTTTCTGGCAAATGATTATCCCCTTTCCACTGCCATGGGAATGTCCAAGTCGCTGATCAGCATTTCACTGCTTTTTACGGCAAATGCACTATCGAAACGTCTTAGGGGAGAATCTATCGTATAGATTATATGCATGAGAGATTTATTGACAGGAGTATTGATATGAAAAAAAACAATAAGCAGATATCACTTGCAGGAAAAATATTTGATCTATCAAACTACTTGATTCTGGGACTATTTATGTTTATTTGCATATACCCTTTTTATTACGTTATAATTTATTCAGTGAGCAACCCGTTACATGCACATAATATATTCCTCTGGCCCATGGGATTCACTGTTGCCACCTACAAAGGCATCTTCAAAATGAATGACATATATAATGCCTTCTTCATATCGTTCTCCAGGACGGTGCTTGGGACTGTAATCACCATAACATGCTCTTCCTTCTTTGCATATATTGTCACAAAGAAGGAATTGTACTTACGGAAGTTCATATACAGGTTTTTGATTGTAACAATGTATCTTAATGCTGGACTTATACCATGGTATCTTACAATGAAGGCTTACGGGCTCAAAAACAACTTCCTGCTTTACATAGTACCTGGTGCAGTGATAGCCTTTTTTGTGATTCTTATAAAAACCTATATTGAATCACTCCCTGCATCAATGGAAGAATCCGCAATGATTGACGGGGCAGGATGGATAACAATATATTCCAGGATAATTGTGCCACTTTCAAAGCCTATATTGGCAACCATTGCCGTATATTCTGCGGTAGGGCAGTGGAATTCCTGGAACGACAATTTTTTCCTGGTAACAAAAGACAACTTGCAGACTATGCAGCTTATACTTTACTATTATTTGAACCGGGCTCAGGTTTTTATGAATAACATGACTACACAGGATCTGGAGGCAATGAAGGTGCAGAATCTGATTACCCCTCAGACTGTGAAGACATGCATTACTGTCATTGCAACAGTACCCATAATGTTTGCTTATCCTTTCCTCCAGAAATATTTTGTAAAAGGCATAATGATGGGGGCGGTCAAGGGATAGGGGTCTTTCAGGAATATTTGTTCTGACTTGCGTGATGGTTTCAAGGCGTATGCCATGAAATAAAAGCGTTACAAACAATGTAACGCACTAAAAAAGGAGGGTGTTTTATGTGTAGATTTAAGAGGACTAAAAGTTTTGTGGCTGTATTGGTAGCATTGCTTTTGCTGCTGTCCATGTCAGCCTGTGTAGGTTCTTCAAAGGATGCCGGCACCGGTGAAACAAAACCTGCCAGGACAGAGGCAACCGAGGGAGAGAAGGATACCCCAAAGGAGCCGATTACCTTGAAAGTCTGGATGAACAATGCAACCGTAACAGGGGTGCAGAATAATCCCAATGCAAAGGAGATTGCCAGACTTACAGGAGTTACTATGGAAATCGTTTCCGGTGATTCGCAGAAATTCAAGGTAATGTTTGCAGGGAATGATCTGCCGGATATTGTTCAACAGAATTTTACATCACTACAGGTGGATGCAAACACGCTGATAACCAGCGGACAGTTGCTGCCCCTTGATTCTCTGATAGAGAATTACGGAGGTAACCTTAAAAAGAATGTTCCGAATATGCTGGAATATGCAAAGAGGTTTTTAAGCAACAATGAAAACAAGATTTACTTTCTTCCGACTCATTACCAAAAGGCCGAACCCAGCAAGCCAATCATAAGAAGCAATATGAATATAGGGACATTTTTAAGATGGGATGTATATGCAAAGGTAGGATATCCGGAAATTAACAGCTATGATGACCTGTTAAATGTTCTTAAGATGATGCAGGATGCCAATCCCGAGACGCATGACGGCAAAAAGGTGTATGCAATATCCGGCTGGAGTGATTGGGGTATTTGGCCATGGCATATAAGTAACATGTATAGTCTGGGATGTTCTGACAAGCAGTACGATATATGGTTTGACAACATAAACGGCAAAGCCATTCCCATGTTTAAAGATGACCGTTTTTGGGAGTCTGTGAAATTCAACGCTAAAGCTTACAGGATGGGATTATTAGATACAGAAG
>CAYYGK010000089.1:0-10238 GCA_964471145.1 uncultured Eubacteriales bacterium
TACCCTCCAGCTCTTCCAGCACCCCCCCGGCCCCGCCAAAATTATTTCCGGTATCGGCTGAGGGCACCACAGGTATCGCAGCGGCCAGCGCCGCACCGTCAGCGCCGTAATCAGTGCTTGATATTACACTGTCTCCATACGTTACAAGCCTCAGGTTATAGTCCAGGCCTGATTTGTCTATTTCATCAACATACCGCTCTATGTTGGATTTTACCTGTGAAAGGTATGAGCCGCTGGTATCAGATACATCCACAGCTATCACTATATCAGCCTTAGTATTGGGTGTGCCGTTTTCAACGCTTCCCCTTGCCCCGAAAACTTCTCCCCTTGATTCCAGCAGTCCCTTTATGGTTCCGCTGGTAAGTTTCACCTCGATATCAGTTCCTTTGATTTCCGGCACATAAAAAGAATCTGCAACGGTTTTCTTCCCGGCTGCAAGCTCAGTATGTTCATTTCTGCTTACAAGGTAGTACCCCCCGGCAGTTATCTCAAACTGCCCGTCGGAGGCTTCATACACCTGGCAGTCAAGCAGTTTCACAAGTCTGTCTGTAAGTACATTTCTTCTGTCCCGGTAGTCATTTGCAGCATCACCTGTTACTTCGCTTTTGAGGATTTCAAAGTTAAGCCCGGATATCTCACGCGTCAGTTCATTTACCTCGTCTATCCTGACTGCAATCTCAGTATTTATATCGTCCTGCAGCTTCTCAATCTGACGTGCCATCCGGTTTACATGGTGGACAAAAGCCTGTCCTCTCTGCCTTACAAGTGCTCTAACTGTCAGGCTGTCAGGTTCCTTCGAAAGTTCCTGCCATGAATCCCAGTACTGGTTCATGACGTCCTGCAGGCCTTCTTCCATGGGTTCCCCCAGCAGGGCCTCCAGTTCCGAAAGGGTTTTTGCCCTTGCCTCCCAGTAACCCAGATTGGTGTTCTCCCTCCTGTAGATGTTGTCAAGAAACATATGCCTGATTTGCCTGACCTGCTGGATATCAGCCCCAAGTCCAAGCTGATACATCCCGTTTTTGTGTGCTGTATTGAAAACCGGCCCCGTGGTTATCATAGCCTGCTGCCTTACATAACCGGGGGTGTTTACATTGCTTATATTATGGCCTGTTACATATAAAGCGCGCTCATTAACGAATAGTCCTGAACGCGCAATTTCATAACTTGCAAAACTCACACCCATGTTCCTGCCCCCATAAGCAGTGTTATAGTCTTACATCCAGGTAGTTCCTTCCCTTTCCCTCACTTACTCTGCCCGAATCCCTATAGCCTTCGCTGCCGGCCTCCACACAGTTCAAGAGATTGATTGAAAAATTAATATATTCAAGCGAATTCCTTACAAGTCTTGAATTCAATTCATTTGTATCTTTAAGCTCACCCAGTATGTCAAGTATTTTCTGCCTCGTTTTTGTAAGTTCTTCCGCCTCATCATCCTCTGAGAAATCTGCAAGCTTTGACATATTTACATCTTCTTTTGCAATACCCTTCTCCTGCGCAAGCTGTCCGGCCAGCTCCTCCCTTTCGTTCTCAAGCTTACCTGCCATTATGATAAGGTTCTGTTCTATCTCAAGCAGTTTTTCCAGCTCTGATACACGACCTTTGATTATGGCATCCCTCTTGTTTTTTGAAAGATCAAGTATGTCTGTGTACACTCCGCATTCCCTCTCAAGCACATCTCCTAACTTTCCGATAGTGGAACCTTCCAAGAACATGCACCTCCCAGGTTTCTTTCTATGCCTTACTGTCAAATACCGACTCTATTATCTTCTGTGCAATATCCCTGCCTTCCGGATTATAAGAACCTGTATTGTATTTCTTTGCCAGCTCATCGACCTTTTCACGGCGTATATCAGGAATCTGCCTGAGTGCCTTCTGTATGGTCTGCAGATCCTTAGCCTTGCAGGATATTGAAACCGCATCCTTTTTAGGCTCGGACTTTTCAGCTTTCTGTGCCCTTTTTACGTCCTTTTGCCTGTTGTATACCCCGGAAATCCTGGATATATCTCCCCAAATCTTCATTGCATCCCTCCACCTTTTTTCAAACCCATCGGTTCTGTCAATAAGTTTATCGGTATTTTTAAAGATAAGTTTAATATGAACAGGGTCCCAATTTTCACTGTTTTCCCTTATCGTCCTTATGTAGATACCTCATGCCGAATTCCTTGTCCTTTTTATTCATATGCTCCGTTATCTTGCTGGCTGCACCCCTGAGCTGCAACGCAAGCTCATTCTGGCATATATCACAATACCTGCCGGATTTAATGGCCTTGCCGCACTTTTCACACTCAAGCATCATGTTCCCTTCATCTCCTACTATCTCAAGCCTGCCCTCCCTCAGATAGTATTTGATTTTCTTAATGCTTATGTCCAGTTCATTGGCTATTTCGGTAATTGTAGCACCCGGATTTACATAAAGGTATTCCTTAACCATTTTGAACTGCTTCTCTTCCTCTTTCCTGCAGGTACTGCAAAGAGGCTGTCCGGCAATATAGGTGAAGAGCTTTCCGCATCTTTTGCAGTTTATTGCTTCTGACAATAAAATCCCCTCCATTACGTATATCGGTTTTTTAAATATCTCCGTTAGCCCTGCGCCTGGATGTTGCTACCACTGCGGCCGTAACCCTTAAAGCCCCTGCCTGCTTCAGCACATGGCAGCATTCATTCATTGTATTCCCTGTGGTAAGGATGTCATCCACAAACAGTACATGTTTGCAGCTAACTGTGTCCTTTCCGCAAAAACTGAATGCTTTCTTTACATTGCTGTGCCTGTCACTGCCGGAGAGCATGCTCTGGCTCATGGTGTTCCTGCTTCTTTTTATCAATGAAGATATGTCAGCCTTCCCAATGCTCCTGGCAATATGTGATGAAAGGAGGGCGGACTGATTGTAGCCCCGCTGCCTGTATCTCTTGCGGTGCAGGGGTACCGCTGCCACGGCATCTATATCACTGCAGTCTGGCCTGTCAGCTATCCTTTCAATAAGCAAAGTAGCATATGTGCGGAAATATGTCTCCCTGCCGTAAAACTTGTAATTAATTATTGAATCCCTTACAATACCCCTGTAATGACACAGGGCAACAAGTGCATCAAACCGGTCTCCGGGAAACACCTGCGGCCTGCCGGTGTAAAATGGTATTTTAGGATAGCACCCGCTGCATATATCAACACTTGCCGAAACATCCAGCAGGCTCCTGCAGAAAACGCACCTGCCGGGGAATAATAATCTTACAAGTCTTCTTCCCGAAACGACCACTCCCTCCGGAACCTGTCCGCCAGTCCCGTAAACCTTGCTGTCTCCCTTACATTGGCTATCATGCTTTCAAATACGGCCTCCATGCCCACCAGTACAACCATGTCTTTTGCCCGCGTCACAGCGGTATACAACAGGTTTCGCGTCATGAGTACAGGCGGTCCCTTGTAAAGCGGCATCACTACTACCGGAAACTCACTGCCCTGGCTCTTGTGTATCGTTATCGCATATGCGGGTTTTATGTCATCAATTACAGAAAACTCATAGTCTGCAATTCTCCCGTCATCAAAAGCAACTGTAATAATTCGGTTATCATTGCCTATACCGGTTATTATCCCGGTGTCCCCGTTGAACACTCCCTCGCCTTCCTCAATCTGTCCGTTTACCCGCCTGCTCCATTTAAGCCTGTAGTTGTTTTTGACCTGCATCACCTTGTCTCCGCATCTGTAAGTATAATTCCCGGCTGTTCTTTCAGGCTTGTCCTTCAGGGGAGGGTTCAGAACTTTCTGCAGCTCCAGATTGAGGTTCTCAACCCCTGTAATACCTTTTTTTACAGGAGAAAGTACCTGTATATCCCTCATTGGGTCGTAACCACAGTTGTCCGGAAGCCTCCTGCAGCAAAGGTTCACTATTGCCTTCAATATCTGCGTGCCTTCCGTCTTCCTGATAATGAAGAAATCCCTGTCACTGTTGCTGATCTCTGGTACTTCTCCCCTGTTTATCATATGTGCGTTGACAATTATCCTGCTTTCCTGTGCCTGCCTGAATACTTCAGTAAGTCTTACCGTTGTAACAAGCCCGCCGGAAATGATGTCCCTGAGAACATTTCCCGGCCCTACCGAAGGCAGCTGTTCAACATCCCCTGCAAGTATAAGATGCGTGCCCGGTGAAACCGCTTTAAGCAGGTTGTTAAAAAGAAGTATGTCCACCATGGACATCTCATCAATTATTATCACATCTGCATCAAGAGGGTTGCTCTCATCACGCTGGAATACCTGCTCCTCACTCTCTCCCATATAACTTATTTCCAACAGCCTGTGTATTGTGCTGGCCTCGTAACCGGTTGTCTCGTTCATTTTCCTTGCAGCCCTGCCGGTTGGTGCTGCCAGCAGGATTCTCTTGTCCATATCCATAAACAGCCTGATAATGGTCTTTATAATTGTGGTCTTGCCCGTACCGGGCCCGCCTGTTATAACCAGCACACCGTTGCACAGCGCTTCTGTTATGGCCTTTCTCTGTTGTTCGGCAAAGCAGAGATTCTGCTCCCGCTCCGCACTGATAATAATACTGTCCGCATCAGTGTCCTCATTGTACGAAACCCTGCTTGCAATCATGGCAAGTTTCCTTGCGGCATTCACCTCCGCAGTGTGGAAAGAAGCAAGATATACCCTTTGCTCATCTTCGAGTCTCTCAACAACCGTTGTATTTTCAAGCCGGAGTGCCGTAAGAGCATCTTCCAGGGACTCGGAATCTGTTTCAAGCATACCTGCCGCATTCTCCCTCAGAATATCCCAGGGCATGTATGTATGGCCCGAAGACGCTGCCCTTGAAAGTATATACTTTATCCCGCTGCACAGCCTGTATCTGGAGGAGTGGTCTATGCCCAGACTCATGGCAATCCTGTCCGCTGTCTTGAATCCTATACCAAATACCTCATCCGAAAGCCTGTAGGGATTAGACTTCACAATATCTATTGTCCCATTGCCAAAAACCTTGTATATCCTTGCTGCATATGAAGAAGGGATGCCGTACTTCTGCAGGAACAGTGCAACATTCATCATCTCGCGCTGCTCCTCAAAGGATTCCCCTATCATTTCAGCCTTTGAATCTCCAATTCCGGTGATCCCGGTCAGCTTTTGAGGGTTGTACTGGATTATCTCAAGCGATTCCCCGCCGAACTTCTCAATAATCTTTTTTGCTGTTGCAGGACCTATACCCTTTATTGCTCCTGACGACAGATACTTCTCTATCATTTCAACCGTACGCGGCATAATCTTTTCATACGCCTCGGTCTTGAACTGCTGGCCATATTCCGGATGGCTTGTCCAGAAACCGCTTATCCGTACCGATTCTCCCTTGCTTAAAAAAGGCATATATCCAACAGCTGTGACAAGACTGCTGTCGCAGTCTATGTCACATACGGTATAACCGTTGGTTTCATTCCTGTATATTATATTTTCTACCGTTCCCTGAAGACTTGCCATACAGTAACCCCCCGGTCATGGCTTCATCGCAGATATACAGACTGTCAAGTTCCTTTGAAAGGCACCTGAGTATCCCGGGCGTAGCATCGGTGGAACCGCAGTCCATCACAAAAAGCCCCCCGTTTTCGGTAAGTCCCTGGGGCAGCCCCGAACCCATCAGGGTTCTGAGCGTGCCCTCTACTGTATCTTCTTCATTCTTTACTGTCAGGAACATCCTTGTTCCCCTGGTCCTTCTGCTAATTTTTATCCTCTTAAATACATCTGCTGCAAGTATCCATAAACCATATCCGGCCAAAACATACAGCAGGAAATCAAATATATGAACCGTCACCTGCAAACACCCCCCGGCAGCAAAAGAAACACTGTATATATTATGCCGGGTGTACTGAAGCCGTTAACCGCTGCACAGTTCTTTGATCTTTTCCGACCTGTCCGTCCTCTCCCATGTCAGGCTGATATCGGTGCGCCCGAAATGTCCGTATGCTGCAGTCTGCCTGTATACAGGCTTCCTTAAGTCAAGGTCCCTTATAATGGCAGCCGGCCTTAAGTCAAATACCTGCTGAACAGCTTTCTGAATACTCCCATCGGATACTGTTCCCGTACCAAAGGTCTCAACAAGTATAGACACGGGCTGCGCCACCCCTATGGCATATGCCAGCCCTATCTCGCATTTTGACGCCAGCTGTGCAGCAACTATGTTTTTTGCCACATACCGGGCGGCATATGCGGCAGACCGGTCCACCTTTGTAGGATCCTTTCCCGAAAATGCTCCTCCTCCATGCCTTGAATACCCTCCGTAGGTATCCACAATGATTTTCCTGCCGGTAAGCCCCGAATCGCCCTGGGGTCCGCCTGTCACAAACCTCCCGGTCGGGTTGATAAGATACCTGGTGTCACCATCCAGCAGCTCTTCAGGAACAGCCTCCCTGACTACCCGCTCAATTATATCATTCCTTATCCTTTCGTAGTCAGTCTCAGGACTGTGCTGTGTCGAAACCACAACCGTGTCAACCCTTGCAGCCTTGTCACCATCATACTCCACCGTAACCTGGGATTTGCCGTCAGGCCTCAGGTACTCGAGAATACCCTTTTTCCTTACATCGCTTAACCTCCTTGTGATGCTGTGAGCAAGGTAAATGGGCATGGGCATCAACTCAGGTGTTTCATCGCATGCAAAGCCGAACATCATTCCCTGGTCTCCGGCACCGGTTTTCTCAATTCCAGCATCTTCCAGTTTATTCTGCCTGGCCTCATATGCCCTGTCGACCCCCTGCGCAATATCGGGCGACTGCTCATCAATTGACGTTATTACAGCACAGGTATCACAGTCAAAACCATACTTTGCCCTGTCATACCCGATGTCCCTTATTGTTTCACGTGCAATTTTCGGGATGTCAACGTAACAATCTGTGCTTATTTCTCCCATCACCAGTACAAGCCCTGTTGTCACAACAGTCTCACACGCCACTCGCGCATACGGATCCCTTTCAATAATCTCATCAAGTATTGAATCGGATATCTGATCGCATATCTTGTCAGGATGCCCTTCGGTAACTGATTCCGAAGTAAATAGTTTCTTCATGTCATTCTCCCCTTTCAGTAAAAAACCTCTTCCTGACGGAAAAGGGTTTTGTATCTTTTCCTCATCTCCCAGGATACCCCCTGTAGGAATTGGCACCATAGCTGCTGCTGGTTGCCGGGTTTCATCGGGCCCATCCCTCCACCTCTCTTGATAAGGTAAAACATGTAATTTTTGTGTTCTTAATATATCATATGCAAAAAGCCTTGTAAAGTAACTTGATTACGTATTTGCATATATCTCTTCAAACTCAGGCCCTTCAAGCCTCTCCTTTTCAAGCAGTGCATTGGCGATTCCATGCAGTTTGCTCACGTTTTCCCTGAGAAGTCCCTGTACCTTCTCATATGCACTGTCAATAATGCTCTTGACTTCCCTGTCAATTAAAGCTGCTATTTCCTCGCTGTAGTTTTTGTAATGGGCAAAATCCCTCCCCAGGAACACCTCATCGTTCTCATCCCCAAGTATGAGGTTGCCCACTCTGTCACTCATGCCATATTTGGTTACCATGTTCCTTGCCACCTTGTTTGCCCTCTTCAAATCATTGTATGCGCCGGTGCTGATTTCCCCCAGTACTACATCCTCTGCAGCCTTTCCTCCAAGTGAAACATATATGTTTTCCAGAAGCTGTGATTTTGTCTTGTACTGCTTCTCCTCATCAGGTCTGAATGAAGTATATCCCCCTGCAACTCCTGCAGGTATTATGGAAACCCTGTCCACCTTTTCAGTGGTGGATACTATCCTTGCAGTGATTGCATGACCGGCCTCATGATAAGCAGTGACTTTCTTGTCCTTTTCACTCATCACCTTGCTTCTCTTCTCCGGCCCCATCATAACCTTGAATATGGCCTCCTTTATGTCCTCCAAAACTATTTCCTTCCTGTCCTTCCTTGCTGCAAGAAGAGCAGCCTCATTGAGGAGATTTTCAAGGTCGGCACCTGTAAAACCGGGTGTTATCTTCGCAACATGCTCAAGGTTCACTTGTTCCGCAAGAGGTTTTCCCCTGGAGTGAACCTTCAGTATTTCCTCTCTTCCCTTTATGTCAGGAAGCCCAACTACCACCCTCCTGTCAAACCTTCCGGGTCTGAGCAGGGCAGGGTCCAGGATATCAGGCCTGTTTGTGGCCGCAAGTATTATTACTCCTTCATTCACACCAAAACCGTCCATTTCAACAAGCAGCTGGTTAAGTGTCTGCTCACGCTCGTCATGACCGCCGCCAAGTCCTGCTCCCCTGTGTCTTCCAACCGCATCAATTTCATCAATGAATACTATACAGGGAGAATTCTTCTTCGCCTGTTCAAAAAGGTCTCTAACCCTTGAAGCTCCAACACCCACAAACATCTCCACAAAGTCCGAACCGCTGATGCTGAAAAACGGTACTCCCGCTTCTCCCGACACAGCTTTGGCCAGCAGGGTTTTACCCGTTCCCGGAGGTCCTATCAGCAAAACCCCCTTTGGTATCCTTGCCCCCAGTTCTATGAATTTCTTGGGTTGTTTGAGGAACTCAACTATTTCCTCCAGCTCCTCTTTTTCTTCATCTGCACCTGCCACATCATCAAACGTTACCTTTTTCTTGTCCTCTGTACTCATCTTTGCGCGGCTTTTCCCAAAGGACATAACCCTGTTCCCGCCGCCGCCCTGGGACTGCTGCAGGAAAAACACCCAGAACAGTATGAATATGACCACAAGACCCACTGTCGGAAGTATTGCCACCCACCACGGAGGAGTTTTCTCCGGTTTGGGCACAAATCTGAATTCGTTGTTATCCACATTCTGCTGTATTGATGCGATAAACTGTCCGAGGTCGGGTATATAAATCAAGTATTTGCCTGCAGGCTCTTTGAGCTCAACGGTAGCCTGATTGCCTTCAAGCACAATTTCATTAACATTCCTGGCTCTTATTTCACTGAGTAAACGCGTATAGTCCAGCTCCTGGGGCTTTTCTCCCCCCTGGAACAGGGCAAGTATGAAAAAAATAATTACAAACAATACGATATAAAAGCTCAAACCCTTAAAGTTCTTCAAGTATCTCCCTCCCTGTCTGCCCTCCAATGTTGACAGTATGGCTGGTACAGCCATATAGCAGGTCCTTAAAACCTGTCACTTAATACTAGCACAATAGCATTCAAAACTCAACATAAACAGCAGCCTTTTCTGTCCAAAGCTAAATAATTATGTATTATCCTGCCTGACAACATCCTGCTTCAAAGTACATAAATCGGGCAGATTGCGGTATTTCCCGGCATAATCCAGACCGTATCCCACCACAAATTCATCCGGTATCTCTATACCCTTATACTTTATTTCAACATCCGTAAGCTTCCTCGATGGCTTGTCAAATATCGTGCATATCAACAGGCTTGAGGGTTCTCTGGAAATCAGTAGCTTTTTAAGATGCTTCAGGGTAAGTCCCGTATCCACAAGGTCTTCTATTATAATAATATGCCTGCCCCGTATATTGGAGTCTACGTCCATCAATATCTTCACCTCTCCGGAGGATTCTGTCCCGTCTCCATAGCTTGAAACAAGCATAAAATCCATGTCCACAGGTATTGTTATCTCCCTTACAAGGTCTGCCATAAAAACCACAGCACCCTTGAGTATACCAACAAGCAGCGGATTCCTCCCACGGTAGTCTTTTGAGATTCTCTTTCCCAGAGTACATACGGCTGTGTGTATCTCCTTCCTGCCAACCAGAATCCTGTTGATTTCATCCCTCATAACGCTCATGCCCTCCTGCCAGCCCCAGGCAGGCAAGTTTGAGTACAGTTTTAGTATTTTCAGTTACCTTAAATTTATCACTTACATTGCACCCGGGTATCCAGGCTATTTCTCTGCCTGAAGCAATCAAAGGAATATCATCTCTTTTCCTCCTTGATATCTTTCTGTCTATAAAATAGTCTTTTAGCTTACCGCTCCCCTTTGCATTTATAGGCATAAATACATCGCCCTTTTCTCTGTTCCTTACTGTTATTCCACCAGTAAGCCTGCTGTAATCAAAAAACTGTGTCATGGCATCAGCACTGGTACTGTCCAACACTGCCATAGAAATCCCGTCATACACCAGCTCTGCGATGAAACGCACCCCTGTTCCGGGGACATCTGTTGTGCCCGGAACCTTTAATGATATGTCAAAAGATATCTGCTCAGTTTGTTCTCCCTTAAAAAAGCATATAGTATTATAGGACTTCTCAGCCCTTATTGAGTGTG
>CAYYGK010000090.1:0-10223 GCA_964471145.1 uncultured Eubacteriales bacterium
TGCTGGGTGTATTCTATATTTGGGAAAAAAAGAAGAGGGCATTCAATATACTGTATGCATATATGTTCAGCGGTGCATACCTGTGCGTGCTGCTTGGGTTTCTGATTTACTACAGCCTGATACCGTCAGAAGGCTTTGTAAAACCATCTCCAAATGCAAACGGACTCCTGGAAGAGGCATTGGAAATGAATCGTGGGAGCATGGCAGAAAGGATAAAGGATTACAGGGAGATTGAAAGCTGGAGTTTCGAGTTTGATGGAGATGAAATAGAGCTGGTATTTCCCGGGGTTATGGATTCAGGCTTTGCAGCGTATGCCCAATACAGGCAGACAGACGATAACACCATAGAGGTAAGGCAGCTTGCTTCATATACTGTATTTAAGGATATTGACCTTACTGACAGGGTATCTCAGCCTGCCGAAGTGGAGCTTGACGAAAGCTGCCTGAAGGTAACACCTCCTCCGAAGCAGAAAGCCAGTCTATGCCTGTTCAAAGGAGAGTTTCACTTAAGACAGTTTGCTGATATACTGCAGGAATATGATATGCACTCGGTTTCAGCAAGGATGCATGTTATGGGACGACATATACTTTACGTAGAGATCCCAAAAGGCATCAGGGCCAAAGGGTTTCTGGAACTGGCGGGAAAGAACCAAAATGTGAACAACATTGACAAGGAGGTGGAAGTGAAGTCACAGGCCAGATGAGATTCATTGGTTTAACCTGGTCCTGTAAAAGGCTCAACAGCTATTGACACCCCGCACCCCTTTCCATATAATTCAGATATTACGGAGGTGCGGGGTGAATAATAAATGCAGATTTCCAGGCAGCAAAGGACACCGGTTTTTGATGCTGTAAAAAAATATGTAAGCGACGGGGTTATACCCTTCCATGTTCCCGGTCACAAACAGGGAAGAGGGATTCCCGAACTCAGGGAATACATAGGTGAGACGGCTCTTAAGATGGACGCAAACGGTATGGATGATCTGGATTACCTGACAAGTCCTACAGGTGTCATTGCAGAGGCCCAGGAGCTTATGGCAAATGCGTTCAATGCCGAGAGTGCGTATTTTCTTGTCAATGGGACAACCTCCGGCATACAGGCCATGATTATGAGTGCGTGCAGTCCGGGGGACAAGGTGATAATCCCCAGAAATGCACATAAATCAATAATCGGAGCTGTTGTTGTAAGTGGTACGGTGCCTGTATACATACAGCCTGAAATGAACAAAAAGCTTGGAATAGCTGCCGGGTTTACGGTAGAAAGCCTTGAGCAGACCATAAAAGAAAATCCGCATGCAAAAGCTGTTTTTGTAGTAAATCCTACCTACTATGGAACGGCTCCGGACTTAAAATCTATAGTCAGAATGGCGCACAGGCATGATATGGCGGTTCTTGTAGATGAGGCTCATGGTGCACACATGCCGTTCCACAACGATTTTCCCCTGACTGCCATGGAAGTTGGTGCAGACATGAGTGCGGTGAGCCTGCATAAAACATGCGGTTCGCTCACCCAGAGTTCTGCTTTGCTTTTAAGAAGCAGCATAATTAAAAGCGACAGGGTCAGGGAAGTTCTTAATCTTACATATACCACAAGTGCGTCATATCTGCTTATGTGCTCCCTGGACATTGCCCGTAAACAGCTTGCAACAGCCGGAAGCAGCATATTTTCCAAAACCCTTGAGATGGCAAGGTGGGCGCGTGACAGGATAAATGGGATAGAGGGGCTGTATGCTTTCGGCAGAGAGCTTGCCGGGACGCCCGGATGTGCGGATTTTGACGAGACCAAGCTTGGAGTTAACGTAAGAGGCCTGGGCATCAGCGGATATATGCTGGAAAAAGAGCTCCGCCGCAGGTTTAACATTCAGATAGAGCTTTCGGATTTGTACAACATCCTTGCCGTAACCGGGGTTGGAGAAACGATGGAAAACATGGAGGCCCTGGTTAAGGCTCTTGACTGCATAGCAGCAGAAACAGAAAAAACGAACTATGGTGATACGGTGTTTATCCCTGATAATCCTCCGCTGATAGTTTCGCCAAGGGATGCGTTCTACGGCTCCAAGAAGACTGTACCGCTTGAGCAGTCGGAGGGAGAGATAGCAGGGGAAATGATAATGGCATATCCTCCGGGTATACCTGTCATCTGCCTTGGAGAAAGAATAACAGCCGATATTATAAAGTACATAAAGATGCTCAAGGAACATAAGTGTGAGCTGCAGGGTACGGCTGACCCGTTTGTTAACAGGATCAGCGTTTTAGGCGTTAAATGACGCCCCATATACTGTTCTATTGAAATGCTTTATTGAATATGATTATGTCATATGAAAGGGTGATAATCATAGAAGGCATTTCATTTTCAACAGGTAATATTCTTAAAGGTCTCAGCCGGCGTGAGGCGGCAAAAAGACTCAGACAGAGCGGACCAAACATTCTGATTGCGAAAAAAAGAAAACCTGCCGGCAGGATATTTGCTGAACAGTTCAGTGATTTTATGGTAATAGTCCTTCTTCCGGCTACAGCAATATCTGCGTTTATGGGAGAGATAACCGAAGCGGTAACCATTGCGGCAATAGTTGCTGTAAACGCACTGCTGGGATTCATTCAGGAGTATAAAACAGAAAAAACCATAGAGGCCTTAAGAAAAATGGCTGCACCCCGGGCAAACGTTTTAAGGGAAGGCAGAGTATATTCCATTCCGGCAGGAGAGGTGGTATGCGGGGATGTAATCATACTGGCAGCGGGGGACAGAATTCCGGCAGATGCCTGTCTTTTTGAGTCATTCTCTATGGGGGTTAATGAATCCATACTGACAGGTGAATCTGTACCTGCCCAAAAGCAGGTTAACAGCATTGTATATATGGGTACCGCTGTCATAAGGGGAAGGGGAAAGGCAGTGGTGACCGCAACAGGCATGGACACCGGGATGGGCAGGATAGCGCATATGATAAGTGATGTTGAGGACGAGAGCACACCTCTGCAGAAGAGACTCGATATTCTTGGCAGGTACATAGTTGCCGGATGTATAGCGGTATGTGCGGCAGTTACTCTGACAGGCATTCTTCGGGGGGAAGAGATAATCAGTATGCTGCTTGCCGGTATAAGTCTTGCAGTTGCAGCGGTTCCTGAAGGGCTTCCTGCGGTTGTAACCATATCACTTGCAATAGGCGTGCAGAGAATGGCGAAAAGAAAAGCGGTGGTAAGGAAGCTGCCGGCGGTGGAAACTTTGGGGTGTGCAGATGTCATCTGTTCTGACAAGACCGGAACGCTGACACGGAACAAGATGGAAGTCAGAAAAATATTTGCAGGGAGCAGGCTTTTTGATGTGGGGGAAAGTGACTTCAGGGAAAAGGCTTTGGATTTTTTTCCGTTAATGCAGATGCTTAAGGTTTGTGTGTTGTGCAACAACTGTATTCAGGAAACCACAATAACCGGGGACCCCACTGAAGCAGCCCTGCTGTACGCAGCAGGGAAAGCAGGTATTATTGATAAATGTCATGGATATGCAAGAACAGATGAAATACCTTTTGATGCTGACAGGAAATACATGGCGGTGGTCTGCAGCAGTCCTGAAGGGGGCAGATTTGTTTATGTAAAGGGAGCTCCGGATGTGATTATAGCCAGGTGTGATTTTGCGCAGACACAGGCGGGGCAGGTAAGAATGAACAGGCAGATGAGAGCGGGTATAATGCTCCAGAACGACCGGATGGCTGATGAGGCTCTGCGCATAATTGCTACGGCATATAAGAATGCGGATGGCCGCGGCGATATAGAAAACGGGCTTGTATTCACCGGCCTTGCGGGAATGATAGACCCTCCAAGGAAAGAAGCCTGCAGTGCTGTAGAAAGGTGCAGGACTGCAGGTATAAAGCCGGTGATGATTACAGGCGACCACCGGCTGACAGCCTGTGCCGTTGCAGGAGAGCTGGGCATGTACCTCCCCGGAGACCGTGTGCTGACCGGTTATGATATGGACAATATGACAGAGAAGGAGCTTTTGGAAACAGCAGAAAGCGTTTCGGTTTATGCAAGAGTAAAGCCGGTTCACAAGCTCAGGATTGTCAAAGCGTTAAAGAGGCTCGGACACACGGTCGCTATGACAGGAGATGGTGTTAATGATGCCCCGGCGGTTAAGGAAGCAGACATAGGCATTGCAATGGGCAAATCGGGTACTGACGTTACAAGGGAGGCCTCTTCCATGGTGCTGCTGGATGACAATTTTGCTACAATTGTTGCAGCGGTTGAAGAGGGAAGGACTGTGTACAGCAATATAAGGAAGTTTATAAGGTATCTGCTTTCATGTAACATAGGTGAAATTCTTACAATGCTGGGAGGAATACTTTTGGGGCTGCCCATACCTCTTCTTCCAATACAGATTCTATGGGTCAACCTGGTAACCGATGGCCTTCCGGCAATAGCACTGGGGCTGGAGCCTGCAGACAGGCAAATAATGTCAAGCCCGCCCCGTGACCCCCACAGGAATGTTTTTTCGGACGGGCTTGCTTCTCTTATACTTTTGAGGGGAGTGCTTATAGGCATAAGCACACTGGCTGTTTTTGGTGCAATAAACCGTTTTACGGGTAACATCGCTCTTGCAAGAACCGGGGGGTTTATCACACTTGTTACGGCGCAGCTCATACATGTTTTTGAATGCAAGTCTGAAAAAAGGGGGCTGTTGAGAATACCACTTTTCAACAACACGTTCCTTGTTCTGGCGGTTCTGTGTTCCATTATCATGATGCTGGCTGCAGTTTATTCACCATTCCTTCAGCCTGTTTTCAGGACTGTGTCTCCCGGTCCTGATGAATGGCTTCTTATAGCTGGTGCCTCGCTTCTGGGCCCGGCAGTTTCCGGGTTCTTTCATTTCAGCAGGAACAAGGGCCTGTAATGCTTAATCCCTGCCCTTGCAATAATGCGGGTAAAATTGTATAATCAGACAGCAGGTTTTTAAAAGAACATTATTGTAACAAATTGTTCATAATTTATTAAAAACTATTTATGATAATGTTAAGGGAACAGTTATGTAATAAGTTGCGGGAGGGGAGAAGATGATAGAAATACAGAACCTTAGCAAATACTATGGACAGATAAAGGCTGTGAACGATGTGACGTTCAGGGTTGAAAAGGGAGAAATTTTGGGTTTCCTGGGTCCAAACGGGGCAGGAAAAACAACCACCATGAACATAATAACAGGCTATCTGCCTGCAACAATGGGAACAGTGAAGGTATGCGGGTATGATGTAATGCAGAACCAGATGGAGGTAAAGAAGAGGATAGGGTATATGCCTGAGCATCCTCCTATTTACACGGACATGACAGTAAGGGATTACCTGAATTTTGTCAGTGACTTAAAGAAAGTGGACAAGACACAGAAAAAGGGCCAGATAAACGATATTATCGAGCTGGCAGGGATATCAGAGGTGAGAAACAGGCTTATAAACAACCTTTCAAAGGGTTACCGCCAGAGGGTGGGACTTGCACAGGCGCTGATAGGAAGCCCCGAGGTCCTGATACTGGACGAGCCTACAGTGGGGCTGGACCCAAAGCAGATTATTGAGATAAGGAAGCTCATCAAGGCACTGGGTAAAGAGCATACCATTATTCTAAGCTCGCACATACTGCCTGAGGTGAGCGCAATATGTGAAAGGGTGGTCATCATTAACAACGGTAAGATAATAGCTGTTGACACCCCTGAAAACCTTGCCAGGTCAGTGGGCAACTCATCCAGGCTTTCGGCTACAATATCCGGGCCAAAGTCCTCTGTACTCCCTACGATAAAGGAGATATACGGGGTAAAGCTTGTCGAGGACGCTGCTCAAAGGGAAAAAGACCTTGTAAGCTATACTATTGAATCGGATAAGGAGATTGATATAAGAAGGCCTCTGTTCTTTGCGATGGCAAAGCTGGGGTATCCGATTGTTGAGCTTAAGTCCATGGATATGACTCTTGAAGACATATTCATCCATCTTGTAACAGAGGAAAAGGAGGTCGGATAACATGCGCGCAATATTTATGAAAGAGGTCAGGTCATACTTTCTGTCTCCTGTTGCGTATGTGCTGATAGGACTGTTTTTGATGCTGACATCGATATTCTTCCTGCCCAATCTCACATACCAGTCGGGGGATTTTAACGGGAATCTTTCAACAATGGGATATTTCCTCATTTTCATTGTTCCGATACTGACAATGAGGATACTTGCGGAGGACAGGAAGAATGGCACCGATGTGCTTCTTCTGACTTCACCTGTGAAGTTGTCAAGTATTGTGATAGGCAAGTATCTGGCAGCTCTTGTTGTATTCCTTGCGATAATTGCAATTTCTTTTCTGTATCCTGCAATTCTCATAGCGTTTGGCGCACAGGTTACTCCAAAGCTTATCGGCGGATACATCGGATTTATACTGCTTGGAGCATCATTCATATCAGTGGGTATTTTTGCTTCTGCACTGACAGAAAACCAGATAGTTGCAGCCATTATAAGTTTTGTGGGCCTTATCATTATGTGGATTGCCGACGGCATAGGCAATATGGTAGGGGGAATTACAGCAAAGGTCCTGGAGTGGTTCTCGCTGCTTTCCAGGTATGAGGATTTCAACCAGGGAATACTGGCAATCAGTCCCATAATATACTATCTGTCATTTATAGCGGTATTCCTTTTTGCAACGGTCATGATTATTGAAAAAAGACGCTGGAGTCAGGGGTGACAAATATGAATAAACTGATACAGAAATTTAAAGGTGTAATAAAGAGCAGAAACTTGAAATACAGTACAATAACCGTAGTCCTCATTGCTGTCGCTGCAGCCATAGCAGTGGTAGTCAATGTGTTTGTAGGGATGGCGGATATAAAATGGGATATGACACCCGAGAAGATGTACAGTATAGGTGAGAAAACGGAAGAAATCCTTGGAAATCTGGAAAAGGATGTCGAGGTGTTCGGCCTGTTTGATGATGAGAAAATCACTTCCGGGGACGAGTACAAGAATGTTGTGTATCTTCTTGAACAGTATGACAAATATCCAGGAGTGACGGTGCATTATGTTGATCTGGACAGAAATCCGGATTTTGTTGCAGAGGTAGACCCCGACAACGTAATGGATCTAAGCCACAGGGAGTTTGTTGTGCAGTCCGGGGACAGGAAGAAAAAGCTGGAGTACTATGACCTCTTTGAGACTCAGCTGGACCAGTACAGCTACAGTATTCATACCACGGGTTCAAATGCAGAACAGGGTTTTACCGGTGCAATCAAGTATGTAACTGCTGAAGTTACACCCACCATTTACTACACACAGGGGCACGAAGAACCGGAGATCGCAGATGAATTTGAGGTTGTCAGGAGCTTCCTTGACAGGAACAACTATGACGTCAGGAATCTGGATCTGCTTACCGTAGAAGAAATACCTGAAGATGCACTTGCTGTACTTATAGCCTCTCCGAAAAAGGATATAACAATAGAGGAGAGGAACAAGCTGGAGAAATACCTTAAGGATAACGGCGGAAGAGCTTTGTTCCTTTTTGACCCGATAAGCGGCAGCGTAAACTTTACCGAGTTCAACAAGCTGCTCAGTGAATTCAATGTAGCGCTCAATAACGATACAATAAAGGAAAAGGACAAGAGTATGCACCTGCCCAGCAACGAAAGCATGCTGATACCAAAGGTAAGAGGGAGTTCCATGACCAACAGCTTAAACCCTGAAAGTTTTAAGATGCTGATGCCTGGAGCCAGGAGTATAGAGATCCTGAAAAATGAAAAGGAATATATTGAGGTCACGTCGCTTGTGGAGACAAGCAGCAAGGCTGAAAGCCTGAGTACGGAATCGGAAGACAGGAACAGGAAGGGGACCTTTGACCTTGCTGCAGCTGTAGAATACAAAGGCGGATATGAACCGTCAAAACTTGTAGTTGCAGGGAATTCTACGTTTATGTGTGATGATGTATACGAAAGGTATGGACCTAATGGTATATATTTCTTTATAAACGCACTTTTCTGGATGCATGATGAAAAAGACGATGTATATATTGCACCCAAGATGTACCAGAGCCAGACCATTTCAATCAATGCAATGCAGCAAAGCATATTGACAATACTGCTTGTTGTTGTGCTTCCCCTGCTTATACTTGGTGCGGGAGCATATGTTTACCTAAGGAGGCGTCATTTATGAGTCCTGTAAAGAGAGTCGTCATACTTGTTGCCGTACTTGCGGTTATTACCGGCGCATATGTGCTGCTTAAAGACAGGATCGGAACTGGTGATGAACAGGAATTCAAAAGCAGTTACCAGAAAGTAGTTGACTTGAAGCTTACAGAGGTTGAAAAGGTTACCGTAACGAACGGTGAAGATACCTTTGTCATTACCAGGGACGAAGATGAAAACGGATGGAAACTGGACAAGCCTGCTGATCTAAATTATGACAGCAGCAAGGTGCAAAGTGTTGTTATCAATGCATATTCCGTAGGATCAAGCAAGGTCATTGAAGAAGACGCCAGCGACCTTTCAAAATTCGGGTTTGATAACCCTGTAGTGGTAAACGTAAGGACTAAAGACGGCAACGAAACTGTTTATGAGCTTGGGGCAAAGACACCCGGAGGCTCCTACTATATGAGGCTTAAGGAAAGCACCAGGGTGTATAAGGTAGATTCGTATGCCGGAGACAGGATAGCAGTGAAGAAGAATGACTTAAGGAAGAGTGAGCTCTTTTCGGTACAGCCGGATGAGATAACGCAGTTTTCCATGGAGAGGGGCGGCAGCGTTCTGTTCAAAGCGGAAAAGCTGGATGAATATGAATGGAGGTTTACCTACCCTATCAAGGGTAACTTAAACGCAAGTGCAATAACACCTATGCTTGAGGCTGTTTCGGGAATGGCGGTAAGCGAGTTTGTGGAGGAAAACGTATCAGACATGTCTGAATACGGACTTCATACTGCCGATTATGCGCTTGCGTTCCGCACTTCAGCCGGAGGGGAGAAAAAGATACTTTTAGGTTACGAAAAGGAAAAGGACAGGGAGATATATGCTTCTTTGGAAGGAAGCAATGAAGTTATTTCTGTTTCCCTTGAGAACCTTAAGTTTCTAGACAAGCCTCTAAGGGAAATAGTTGAGGTGTTTGCATATATTGTGAACATTAATGATGTGTCCGCAATAGATGTGGAAATGGATGGCTACAAGGTACGCCTTGACATTCAAACCGACCCGGATGACAAGGAAAATGACAAGTTCTACGTTGACAGCAAACTGGCTGTAATGGAGGATGAGAACGGTGACCAGCCGTTCAGGAAATACTATCAGGCGCTCATAGGTGTTACGCTGGCAGAGATTGATCCTGATGCACAGCCTGAAGGGGAGGCTGAAATAACCTTCACCTATTACCTGAAAAAAGACCCTGAAATAATGAAGGTGGAATTCATTCCTAAAGATGAGTATTACTATTATGTTGTAAGAAACGGAGAATACAGCGGGGTGCTTGTGAGCAAGAGCAAATTTGACGAACCTGAAGGCGTAAGGGACAGCTACGACAAGCTTAAAAAAGCAATAGAGCAGCAGGAAAAAGAATAGTCATTCAGGTAATTAAATAATGGCCCTCCACATAATATATGTGGGGGGTCTTGTTTTTGCTGAAAAGGGAACTTGTAAATACTGCAAGGGTTGCAGGCATATACGCAGCATCGGTTATAGGCGCAGGTTTTGCATCAGGTCAGGAGCTGGTCAGGTTTTTTCTTATGCATAACCGACAGGGTTTTTACGGAATAGCGGCTTCAGGCATACTGTTTTCCGTTATAGGGTATGCCGTCCTCGACAGGGTATATACCTCCAGGATCAGGACATACAGGGAGCTTGTCTTTCCGATGACCGGGTGGTTTATGGGATGGGTTACTGAAATAACCGGGGCTCTTTTTATGGCATCGGTTTTCTGCATAATGACAGCAGGGTCTGGAAAGATTACTGCTGAAATTCTTGGCGCAGGTACAGAAACCGGCATACTTGTAATGGCGGCAGTAAGCGCACTGGTGCTGGCGGGTAATGTAAGGGGGGTGGTTGCTCTGAGCAGCATAATGACTCCTGTCCTTATTCTTGGGATTATTAGTGTAAGCACCTACCTTATAATACTTGGCTGTGTTCCTGTATCCGCAGGAACAGGGCTTTTCAGGCACATGCCGGCCGGGTGGCTGGGTGCTTCCGTACTCTATGTAAGCTATAACAGCATAGTATCGGTTGCAGTGCTAAGCAGTCTTCT
>CAYYGK010000091.1:0-10125 GCA_964471145.1 uncultured Eubacteriales bacterium
AAAAAATGTTACGAATGTGCTCGCCAAATTAGATTGAATAATATTCTGCTTCCTGAAACACTGAGTAGTATTTATTCAAAAAAATGGGCAGCCAACCTGTTTGTAAAATATTATTGGTACCTCAGAGATACCGGAATCAAATATTCTCCCATTTTAGAGAACATTCATAGAGTAAAAATGACGTAAAAATAACGTGAAATTAACGGAGGATGGATAATGAAAGGAATACAAAATGAAATAATATATCCTGTTACTGTTGAATAAATGGGTGTTCAACTAAAAAGGCTCTGTGACAATTATCGCAGCGGGAATATTAATTTCATACAGTTTGAGGCTGATTTAAGAGACTTGATGTATAGAAGAAACCGCCTTTTCTGTTCTGCTGTTACACAAAGATGGATTGGTAAAAAGAGGGTTGATATTATCAATATGACAGTAGGGTCAGTGCAGAGTTTGATAGAGGGGTCCATCAAATGAAAATTGTAATGAGAAGGAAAAGCTGGATTTTATGTGTTGCAGTATAAGCAAAATAACTGAAATGTTGTCGGTCTTGATGGATATATTCCACATGAAGAATTAAAAAAGCTATATGTATAGGCTTTTAAATGAAATTCAGTTTCATGTCATAGAAGCCTATAATCAAGAATTGGTAGAGCTAAAACAGCAGTTAGAAAGCCTTCAGCTAAAATTGCAATCAATTAAGGGTGATGCTGATGATCTTGAAAACGATATATACCGGAAATATGCAAGTATAATGCAGAAAATCTTTATTATACAAAATCCATTCTAATGTTTATAAATGGGGTAGTACCAGCATCTCTGACTTCCTTGCTGGTAACTACCCCTAATAACATTAATTTTTATACTATCCTAATTGGAAGGCTTAATAATTTTTCCGTTTTTATCCCTCATTTCAATTTCCCCGGGTGTTATTATGAACTTACCTATAATTGTTTTTCCATCGCTTTCATATAGGTTTATTTCCCTTACAGTTGCTTTAGCTTGTTGTGCTAAAGCCTCTTCTGGAGTTTTTGGTTCTTCTCCATTAAGCTCAGCAGCTCTTACGTATCCGTGTGCCCCATCAACACCAATTGCCTTAATCAAGTCTGGTTCCTGTTCTGGACCTTTTGCATCTAATGCAGAACCATAGGTCTCTCCAAACTCATTTTTAGGGTAATCCGGGACTGACACATTCTCTTGGTTAAGCATGAAGCTAAAGGATGCATATACTAAAGAACCTGTTAACATACCAGATATGATAATGATAAAGAATGAAGATTTTTTTAAAACAGCTTTTATTTTCACTTTATTTACCTCCTCGTAATTAATAACTTTGACAGGGACTCTGGAATGAAGCATATGTATAGTACCCATTACCGTTATATGCTCTTGAACTACCTTTGGCATAATAAGATACTCCAGTTTCTTTATGCGGACCAGTAATAACGCAAATGTACCAACACTCAGATGAGTTATACTCCCATGTTGTAGACTTAAATAATTCATCATCTTTATACATTCTAGCTAGGCCACCCATGTAACCTGCAGGTACTCTATCTGGTCCGTCAACATCAACCCCTATTTTTGCACGAGCAATACCGGTGTCATCATCTACAGAGATAATATTTTGATTTCTGTAAGAATACCCATATACAGGTCCATAATATCCCCACGGTCCATATGCTGTACCGGCCAATGCTACCATAGTGCTTATTCCTAAGATGATACCTACAATAAAGAATGATACAGTTCTCTTAATACTAACTTTTCCCATGTAATAAACTCCTTTTCTCTAAATCTCATACGCATATAATCATATTATAAAACACAACAATTAAAGAATTTGTCGAATAATCTGCATATTAATAAACAAAATATTAAAATTTGGTTACAATTAGTAATATTTCATTTGTTGGGAGTAGCACCAGCATCCGTGTAAATTTTAAGAATATGTGAAATAATCTTAAGTTAATATCTAGATTTACGCAATCAATGTTTTGTATAGAGCTTTACTATTATTATTTCGGCATGTCCCATTTTTGTTTTAATTTCCCCAAAAAACAGCGATATAGTATTCATAACCAATGATTTAAATACAATTGCAGTATCGAGGTTCCGGGCATTAAGCCTGTCATTATGGGACTTTATAAGACCGAAATTATATGGCAGCTTGTGGCATTTGTCAAAGCCGCTCAACCTGGGTGGAAAAAAGATTCAGGTTAATGTGGAAATAAAGTTTCTCCAAATGACTTTCGCAAACATAATCATATGTGGAATGTAAGGGGATAAGAAATGCATATCCCGGTTCCAGATTGATATGCTCATTTTCATTAGCTATATACCCGTTGCCATCCAGTACATAATACAGCCTGCTGAATGGCGAACTAACGCTGTAATGCTTCCATGATCTATCAGCAAATATATGCCCATGGTCAATTATCTTAAATATTAAAAATTAATATGAAATGAAAAAACCATGCCATGATGCCCTTAGATGCCCTTAGATGCCCTTGCATTTAACTTGACACAGCTGCCTGTTGAGCGTAAAATAATTGTATAAAAGGCCATGGGCGATTAACTCAGCTGGTTAGAGTACTTGTTTGACGTACAAGAAGTCACAGGTTCGAATCCTGTATCGCCCACCATTTCCCGGGAGAGGTTCCCGGGTTTTTCATGTTTTACTGCATAAGCTGTTGAATTCGCAGTATTGGCAGTGTTTCTCATATTTTGCCCTGTCAAAATGAGAGAAGTCGTACCCCTCGATTTTACATATAAGTTCTGAAATTTTCGTCCTGAAACTCTTATGCAGCTGCTCGGTGTATTTAATTGCAGTTATTACACCAGCCGGTTCAGGCTGCCAGTAATGCATTGAGATGTCCTCCCGTTTTAGTTCCTTTCCGGTAATCATACTGCCCTTTTCTGCAAGGACTGTCGTATAGACCATTGTCTGTATTGACTCCTTTAGTTTTTCCTTGCGCAGCCTGTCAATTCTTTTCTGTATGTTCTGTGTCTTCCAGTCCCATAACTCAAGCTTTTTATCCTTTATTATCAAAAGGTCAAAGTTTGCTTCAAGTCTCAGTTCCTTTTCATTCATCCTGAGCCTGTATTCGGGAAGATATCTGTAGCATGGATTAATCGGGAAACCTTCAACAAGGCCGTTCATCCATTTATTCATCTTTATATTGTTTTGTACAGCAGGGTCTCTATCTGTATATACTCCCATAAAATATCTGGCTGCAAGCAGGTGAAAAAGCCTCCCCTGTTCTGTTCCTTTATTTTCTTCAGGCAGTTTATCCCATTTGAGGTTATCCTTATATCTTTTTTTAAACTTCAAAGGGCAGTCTATAAATGTTTTCAATGAGTACTGGGTATATAAAAATATGCTTTTTGTTGTTTTATCCATAATTGCCTCCATGTATCCTGCTATCGATGTATTCCTTAAGCACTTTAAGGTACAGTGACACATTGCCGGTTTTTCTTCCAGAGGCAGAACCTGACATGAAAAGGTACTCCCTTGCCCTGGTTATTCCGACATAAAGAAGTCTTGCCCTTTCAGAAATATTATCCAGCTTGGAAACAAGCAGCGGATTTCTGCCATGCGACTCACCTGCAGCTTGTTTTAGCTCGTTTATGAATACTGCTTCAGGATTCCTGAAGTCCTGCTTGAGGAAATGGTACTCCCCGGCAAACCTGTCACTTAGCCTGGCCGGAAAATCCGCATTGTTCAATCCGGTCAGGAAAACAGCGTCCCATTCCATTCCTTTTGCCTTGTGATAGGTGCAGACCGTAACAACCCCCGGTTTGGGCATATACCCGCTCATCTCATGTATCATGCCCGAGAAATGGCTGAACACATTTCTTTGAGCAAGCAGTTCTTCAACCAGTTCATCCAGGCTGTATATGCCCGTTCTTCCCATTATATGTCTTGCATCATTTGCAATCTTGCAGGCCACAGCCATTTCTTCACTGCTGAACTCAAGTTTTTCAGCTATATAGAGAATGAGTTTTTCGATAACAGATGAGGGATGCTCCAAAATGCGTTTCATTATTTCAATTTTCTTCAAAAATATATCCCATATTCCCGATTTGATAAGGACATCAGGTATGTCAACAGTTTTTCCCTCTTCTGATACAAGATAGAATATATCTCTGGCAGTACATGATTTAAGATAATCCTTTAAAACTGCTTCTGGATTTCCTTCAGAAGAGATTAGGTTCTCTACCGCCATAATCTCTCCCACTGCGGCAGCAAATTTGCTGCTGTCGGATGGCGATGAAAAAATAGCAAGAACCCTTCCTATGCATCTTGCCGTACGGTTTCTTTCATCTGAGGTATTATCAATGCGCTCATATGGAATATAAGCAGCCTGCATGATTCGTGTCATCTGCTTAATCTGCCAGGATGCCGGTACTAGCACTGCCATCGTTTTCCCAGGATGCCTGTTCTGAACGCTCCGTACCTGTTTTACAACCCCGGATGCCTCATTGTTCCAGCTTTTAAATACAGCCGCCCTTATATTATACCCGGAAGGCTCAGGATTGCCTTGCTCATCGTTATCATCCACAGGTTCAATGAACTGCGGGGCAAGGCTTTCTCTGCATTCTTCAACAGGATGTGAATTCCTGACATACCTTACAAAGAAGTTTGCAAGCTCGATAATGTCACTTGAACTCCTCCCTGACTGGGTAATGCTGTAAACCGCTGTACCGCTGCTTCTGCAAAAATCATCGAAAAGAGTGAAATCACTGTTTGTAAACGTGCCGCATATAGCCTGGTTGCTGTCACCCACCCTCAGAAGGTTGCCGTCTGATATGAGCTTGAGTATCTCATTTTGAACTGCATTGGAATCCTGTGCCTCATCCTCGCACACAAATGAATATCTTTTCCTCATAGTCTTAAGTATACCCGGGACACCACGAAGAAGTTCAAGCGCATAATGAAGCATATCATTAAAATCAAGCAGCCCTCTTGCCTTGAGCTTCCTTTCATAAATCCTGTAAATATCTGCACAGCACCTGAAAATTGATCCGGCGGGCTTTTTTTCTGCAATTTTCAAGGTATCTGCTGCGTTGATACCCTTGGATTTAAAGCCTCCTGCTGCTCTCTGAGCTATTCTGCAAAGACCTTCAAACCATAATTCTGTCAGTCTCGTATCTGACGGGTTGTCAATAAAACGTATAAACCTTGTTTCACTGGCTGCTTTCCATTCGCTGACCGACTCCTTCATCAGTTCATTTACCGTAACATTATCAGCTACCTCAAACCGGTCATCTGCAAGCACCAGGTCGGGATTTTCCCTGATAATCTGAAGGCAGAGCCCATGAATGGTCGCTACAAAAAAGTGTCTTCCGGTGGTTATTCCCTGTAGTTTGAGCTGGTCGTTTATTCTTTTCCTTATGTTGTTTGCCGCACTGTTCATAAAAGTCACAATCAATATTTTCCCAGGCTTGTGCAGTCCCTGGGCTATCATCTCGACGGCCCACCTGGAAAGGCAGTAGGTTTTCCCTCCCCCGGGTATTGCCGATACGGCACAGCATCCTCCCCTGTATTGCTCCACCAGTTCTTTTTGCCCTTTTCTTAAAGCCATGTGATGTCACCTGCCGCCTCATCAAAAAATTCAGAAAGCATACCCCTGTTTTCGAATCCTGCCCCTGACATCTGCGACTCGAATATTATCAACTTTTCAGAGCATCTCCTTATAACGGCTCTGAACCTTTTGGCCAGCAATTCCATCCTGTTTTTCTGTTCCATTTCCTCTGTGTATATTTCTCCTTCTTTCCAGGCCCTGCTGAGAACATGGGGGTTTGTCATTCCCCTGATGGTTCCTGGATACCAGTTCTCACTTGATGCACTTAGTATTACAAGCACTTTTTTAAAAACAGGGAATCCCAGATAGCCTGCCGCAGTAGTAAGCAAAACTTTGCTTCCATAGAGTTTCTCTTCCAGCTCAAACCTGTTCTTCTCCAGCTTGCCGCCGGATGCAGCCAGCCTTACAAACTGTTTTTCAGCATCTATCCCAAATCTTGATACAGTATCTACAAATTCACCCGCAGAATCTATAAGCATTTTTATTTGTATAATATCATTTTTCCCTGTCCTTTCTGAAAGGATAACTTCCACAAATGCCCTGTAAAGAAACTCATTAAGCGGCACTTCCGTCATGCTGCCATAACGCTGTATAACTTTAATAAGGCTCTCAGGAACCCCTGATTCCTTCTTCATCAATAAATTCTTTGCAGCAAGGTCACTCCTTACAGGGTCTGAGCCGTAAATCATTGTTACCAGCTCTCTGACGTCCTGCCTGTCAGGGGGCATTCCATAACAGGGACGGCAGAGCCGGGTGAATGTTACAAGCGCCTTTGAACAGCAGTTATCAGTTATTCCCTGTTTTGCTGCCATGTTCGCCAGCTTAAGACCCCTGGAAGCAAGTATCCGCTCAAGTACATATCCTGTAACCGGGTCTGCATATGTGGAGAGTACGGCGATATCTGATGGTTCATAGCCTTCCTTCTCTATAAGGGAGCATATTCTCATACCGGCTTTTTCAAGCATCCGGCTCCTTAAAAGCTCAGGGGCACATTTTTCCAGTATTTCGGATGAAAGAGATTGTGGTTGAGGCTTGCTGCAGTCTTTGCCTGATATCCTTGAATAAAGCCTGTCAGCATAATACTTAAGACCTCTATCGGATGTATGTGTATCATCCAGTTTAAATTCTTCAAATTTTCCTGTCGCATATAAGCTGCTGTCGCCAAAACCCGGTCTGAAACTTCCCTCAGTATTGCATGCGAAAATGCATGTCCGTATATGGGGCATGAGTTTGTCTGCCAGGTCTGAAACGCATGGCAGGGCCTCTTCTGCATTGTCAATTAATATATGCTGTACCCTTCCTTTGAGTACGGAGAAATATTTTTCGTTTTTTAGAAGATAGCTGTTGAACAGTTCCACTGCCATGCCCAGGTCAAAAACACCCAGCTGCATGCATTTTTTTCGGTATGCATCAATAACTTCATCCATATCATCATAAATCTGCCTGTGTGTATCATCCTTTTTCTCAAGAGAACTGTAGAACAGATTTCCAATTCTTTCAGCAGGTATCCCCGAAACTGCTGAATTAACCAATGCAGTTTCAATATCCTTTGCAATTCTCGCACTCTGCGCCGTTATGCCATCAAAATAACCCTCTTTATGCCTCCTGTTCTCTATGGCAGAAGACAGCAGATACTCAACCTGCTCTGTGCTTAAAAAATGAGGTTCTGTTTCATGTCTTTTAATATGCGGGCAGTTATCAAGTACAATAGGCCAGTACATCCTGAGTTCTGACAGCAAAAATGCAAAATATGATGTCAGCCACAGGCGTCCTGAGCCTGAAAGGAATATTTCCCTGCGCCACCTTAACACCTGTGCCCTGTTCAGAAGAATAACAAGTATGCCTTCGCTCGGAATACCCAGGGTTTGTATCATATAACAATAGCGTTTTATAAGCAGTGTCGTTTTCCCGGAGCCTGTCGGACCGGACAGCAGAATCCCTGAACCCGATCCAGGTGCTTTTAAGACGGCCTGGCAGCCATGCTGCAATGTATGACCTCCCTTGATTTGAATCTAAGAAACTAAAATCCTGTAAATCAATATTCATCGCTCAACAAAAAATCTGCAAGATGCACAATCTTTACTCCATTGATATTACCTGCAGCAAGTTCATCCAGGGTGACAACATACTTGGGGTAATGGTCCTTTATCTCCATCAGATTTGCGACTTCAGGGTCTGACTCCTTCGGCAGCCTGCGGCATACCTGCACATAGATGCGTTCGTCACGCCTTACAGCTATAAAATCGACCTCTTTTGTTTCATTTTTGCCCACGTACACCGCATAACCCTTTCTCAGCAGTTCAAAGTACACAATGTTTTCAAGCATTGCAGCGATAAACTTTGGATTAAAACCTATAATACAATATTTTAGAGATGAATCCGCAAGATAGAATTTTCCCTGTGTCTTTAGCACACCCTTACCCTGTAAATCGTATCTCTGACAGCGGTAGATAATGAACGCTTTCTCCAACCATTTCAGATAGTTATATACCGCTTCGACCGATAGTGAGCGTCCTTCGCTTTTCAAAAACTTGACGATTGCGTTTGCGGAAAAGGTTTTGCCGACATTTTCGACGATGTATTTAACGACCCGGTTAAACAAATCAAAGTTCGTGACATTATGCCTTTTGGTGATGTCATTTGTAATAACGGAATTGTAGATACCCTCGACGATCTGATATGCAGAATGCTGATCGTAGCTGCCAAGGGCGACAATGGGAAAGCCGCCCATACGCAAATACTCGTTCAGAAGTTCTTTTTGGGACAACATACTTGTTTTTTTAAATTCCAGATACTCTGCAAAAGACAGTGTATACACAGGAATTGAAATGTATCTGCCAGTCAGATAGGTGGAGATTTTGCTGGACATCAGCTTTGAATTCAATCCTGTCACATAGATGTCTGTATTCGCATCTTCAAGGAAGCTGTTAATTGCTTTTTCCCATCCGGTAATTTCCTGCACTTCATCAAGCAAAAGATAGTAGCGTCCGTCATCCGTGATTTTCTCTTTGATTCCTTTGTACATATCCTTTGAAGTCATTCCATCATCCAAATCTTGGGATGTATAGCGTATACTGATGATGTGATCTGCATCAATACCGCTGCGCTCCAAATCAGCTTTCAGCATATTCAGGATAGTGGATTTTCCGCAACGCCGTATGCCTGCAATAATTTTCACCAGCGGAGCATCACGATAGGTTTTGAGTATATTCATATATTCTGGTCTGATTATCATCTTATAGTCTCCTGTGCTATTAGCGTATCAAAAAGCTCATAGTAATTCAATAGTATTTGCTGAAAATACGTAAAACCTTTCTTGTTCTCTTGACTATTTCCGCCTTGTATTCCTTTGAATCGTCAAGGAATAATATCATTAGGGTAGTGTTCACTATGCTTAATAGTCAAAGAATATCAAAATCAACACTTGATATAGTTGATAGAAATACCGAATTAACGGCAGGAACATGCATCTTTTTGAATACATATGCGATATGCTTGTTGACTTAATGGCTTAATATGGAGTAGAATAGATATGGTATTCAAAATAGCTTATGGGGGGATTATTAATGGGTTCGTTTGAAAAAATAGCTGCTGACCTTAAGGAAGCTTTCAGTAAAAACTCAATAACAAAGACACTGTTATCGATGGATACTGTACTGTTCCTTATAGGGGTTATCTATCTTGTGCTTTACGGACTGTTTCCTGGTCTGGGTCTTGGCAGCGGCTTCTTTGGCAAGCTGATTTATCCGATTGCTTTCTGGGGATGTTTTTTGTTTGGTGCTATTCTGGTGTTTGCAAACATGCACCTTTCAGCACTTTACATAGGGTTTTTCCTTTACGGGGCCCTTCATGTATTCAAGTTCTTCTGGTACATCAAGTTTTTCAATCTTGGCTACCTGGTCATTGCCCTGCTTTTCGGGGGACTGGGATACCTGTTATATCAGAAGACCGCAGTATCATCCCAATCAGAAAGCTGACTTAAAGCAAATCTGCAAACTTAAGAGGTCCGGGAAATACGGACCTCTTTTTAACTCTTTTACCATCTATTTGTTTACTGCACTATAAACAAGTCTGTCATCTTTTACTGTAACTTTAATTTGTGTATTGTCTGTAACATCACCTTTTACAATCATTCTGCCTATGTGTGTTTCCATGTTGCTCTGCAGATACCTTTTTACAGGTCTTGCGCCATATACAGGTGAATACGCCGTTTCAGCGATGAATTCCCTGGCAGCATCTGAAACATCCAGTATGATGTTCCGGTCATCAAGGCGTCTTTCAATATCCTTAAGCGCCAGTTCGATTATCATCACAATCTCTTGCTTGCTCAAAGGCTTGAACATCACAATGTCATCAATCCTGTTCAGGAATTCAGGACGGAAACCTGCCCGAAGCTCGTCCATGACTTTTTGCTTTGCATCATCCTTAAGCTCTCCTTCCTGGTTTATACCGTTAAGCATATAGTGGCTTCCTGTGTTTGAAGTCATTATTACGATGGTGTTTTTAAAATCAACTGTCCTGCCCTGATTGTCGGTAA
>CAYYGK010000092.1:0-10076 GCA_964471145.1 uncultured Eubacteriales bacterium
AATTAAGGTAACCACAATATATAGGGGTTACCTTAGTCAAGTGCATACCCAGGTAGAATAATTCTCAAGGGATTGTACTTATTTATAATTTGTTTCTTTATATTTTCAATTTCTGTTTTATAATTTTGCATGGTATCACCCCAAGCTTTTTACAATATTATACCATGAAAATAATAAGAAATCACTGGCATTAATCAACTTTTTCTACACTATATTCAGAAAATAATCTTTTCAATTTCATATAGGATTCCCTAGTGGGCACACTTCTACCCTTTTCCCATCTTGCTGAGATTTTGGGGAGCATGCCCATCAGTTCTCCGAATTTTGCATGTGTGAGTTTGTTCTTTTTCCGGAAATCTCTGATACTTGTCCCAAAATCGGATGCAGCAAATGCCATATACTCATCATACACAAGTGCCGGAGCAATACCTATCGCTTCACATATCTTATTGCATACCTCAATATGATGGTTTTTGGTACTGTTTCTTTCATACCGGATATACGTGGTTTTATCAATTCCGGCTTTTTCGTATAATTCCTTCTGCTTAGCCTGTAGTGCCTTATTCTCCCGCCGACCTTCATCATGTCGGATTTATCACATTATCCATTTACGTTTCACATTACTTATACTGAACAGGAACATAAATAGCCCAAACAATATCAACGCTGTAAAGCTTACCCACATTGGGATGTATCCCTCGTTATTAATTGCTTTCTTAAGAATATCAACACCGTATGTCAGGGGTAACACAAATGATAATGGTCTTATAAACACCGGCATCTGTGTAAGTGGTATAAACAAGCCGCATAGAAATATCATAGGAAATCTAAAGAAATTGGAAAAAGTCTGTGCTTCAAATACCTCCTTAACCGATACTGCAATAAAAAGCCCAAGGAAAGTTGATGTTACAGATATTAGAACCACACTGAGTATTACAGGAACCCAGTTGATTCCTGAAAGATTTATAAAGAATAACGAAAAAACAATAGGAACAAACGCATTCAAAATCCCAAATATAATTGCACCTGCGGTTTTTGCCATCATCAGCAAATTTAATTCTATGGGTGCAAGCAGCAGTCTTTCAAAAGACCTGCCCTTTCTTTCAAAGGTTATGGTAACAGCCAGCATGGAGGTTGTTCCAAATAGAATGGATATTGCCATTATCCCTGGTAGAATTCCCCTGATATCAACATCAGTATTTGAACGCAGCAAAAACATCAGTGTCCACGCAAATGGAAATATAATTCCCCAGCTGATATTGGGTGGCTTTAGATAATAATTCTTCATGTCTTTCTTAAGTATGTTCCAGAAAGCAATCCATTTCTTCATTTCTTTTTTCCACCCTCCTTTTCCTTCTTCATCTTGTCAATCCCAATACCTGTAACCTTAACAAAAACTTCTTCCAATGACGGCTTAATAATTTTTGCTTCATGTACCGTATAGTTGTTATCATCAAAAAACTGCATAAATGGCATAAGACTTACTTTTTCAGAAGAGTGGATTTTCAGGGTAAAACTGTCGACAAATTCAATAACAAATCCGGGGAAATCACTTGTCAGTTTTTCCCGAATGTTTTTTAAGTCCTTGTCCACATTGAATTGTACGATGCTGTCTGTTTGTACCTCCTGCATCATTTCTTCCACTGTGCCTGTCCGTACAATTTTACCCTGTACAATGAACCCTATTCTTTTACAAAGTCTTTCTGCTTCTTCTATGTAATGTGTTGTCATAAATATGGTTGTGCCTTTTTCATTCATTGTAGAAATCAGTTTTCGTATCTGTCTGGCACTTTCCACGTCAATACCGGTAGTTGGTTCATCCAGGAACAGTATTCCCGGCTCGTGAATAATACCTGCGGCTATGGTGAGCTTTCTTTTCATTCCTTTTGAATATGCCTTGAAAGGTTTTGCCCCGGTATCAGCAAGTCCAAATATTTCCATCAGTTGTTTAGACTTTCTTTCTCTTTCTTTCTTTCCTATTCCGTAAAGAGATGCACAAAAGGCAAGATTGTCAAACCCATTCATCTCATCATAGAGATTACTTGCATCAGGTACTATCCCTATTAGGTGCTGGGCTTTTTTAATCTCTTTTACACAATCTATACCCGATAGAATAATTGAGCCTTCATCAACCTTTGCAAGTCCTGTGAGCATGTTTATTGTAGTTGTTTTACCTGCTCCATTAGGGCCAAGAAAGCCAAATATCTCTCCTTTCTTTACAGTAAAATCAATTCCTTTAACTGCTTCAAAATTTCCAAAACTCTTTTTTAATCCTTTAACTTCCAATATGTTCAAATCAAAAGTCTCCTTTCACTTTCGGTTTACATAATGGCTAATGATATTAGCTTACCCACTGTTTTTCATATAATCTTTTATACAATTCACATTCTCTTAATAAAACATCATGGCTATCATATCCAACAATCTCTCCATCATCGACTGCTATTATTTTTTCTGCTTTCTTAAGTGTTGTAAATCTGTGTGCTGTAATAATGGATGTCCGCCCACCTAAAAGTTTATCCAGAGCCTTTTGTATAAGAACCTCTGTTGCAGCGTCAACACTGGATGTGGCCTCATCAAGTATCAATATGGGCCTGTCTGCCAGTACAGCTCTTGCAAAGGCTATCAACTGCCGTTGTCCTCCAGATAGCAAAATGCCGCCTTCACCCACCTGCGTTTCATATCCGTCAGGCAGTTTTTGTATAAAACCATCCGCACAGGCATCTATTGAAGCCTTAATTACCTCCTCATCTCCTGCCTTTGGTTTTCCATATCCTATGTTCTCCATTATTGTTCCTGTGAACAGAAATACATCCTGTGGAACAAGCATGATAAGCTTTCGTAATTCACGTATGTCTATGTCCTTTATATTGATACCGTCGATTTTTATAGAACCTTTATCAACATCATACAATCTTGCCAGCAGTTTTATCATGGTTGATTTTCCTGCTCCGGTAGGGCCTACAACTGCTGTTGCCTGTTTTGAAGGTATTATCATATTCATATTGTTAATCACCGGACGGTCAGATTCATACCGAAAACTTACATTGGAAAATTCAATAATTCCCTTGACTGGCCTGGCTGGATTAGTAGGCTTTTCAGGAGAAACAACAGCAGGTTTTATTTGAAAATACTCATATATCCTTTCGGCAGAAGCAGCCGCTCCCTGGTAAACACTATATATCTGGCTCAAGTCCCGAAGAGGTAGAAAGAACCTGTTTGTATAACCTATAAATGCTATCACAAGCCCGATTGTTGCTCCTCCTTCACCATTAACTATCATTATGCCTCCTGCAAGAACCACCAGTGCCGTACCAAGTGTACCTGTAAGGGACATGAAGGGGAAAAACAAAGCTGATATTACAACTGCCTTGATATGGGCATAAAGGTTTTCCTTATTTAGTTTTTCAAAGGATTTCATGTTGCCGGATTCCTGGGACATTGCTTTGACTACCCTGATACCTGATATATTCTCCTCCACACCGGCATTAAGTTTGCCTGTTTTCTCCCTCACAGAGCCATAGGCTTTGCGCATATGCTTACCAATTAGCAGTGTCCCTGCAAGAATAATGGGGATTGTAATCAATACAATGGATGCAAGTTTTATATTCAAAACAAACATAATTATAATTATTCCTGATATTGTTAATGCATCACTTGCAAGGTTAACAACACCACTTGATATAAAATCTGCTATAGCATTTACATCATTGGTAACACGGGACATTATTTCTCCTGCTTTATTGCGTGAAAAAAAGTCCAGGGACAAAGAAGTAACATGTTTGTAAATATCCCTTCTTATATTTGCAACAACAGACTGCCCTATTTTAAGGGAAAGATAAGAGCCCCAATATGAAGCAGCCCAGAATACACCATATGCAATAACAAACGAAGCCAGTATTAAATGAAGCCCGGAAAGGTTTTTGGGAATAATATATCGGTCTATTGCTAATTTTGACAGATACGGTACTGTCATATTAACTGCTGCAACAATACCTGTCAGCAGTAATGTAAGCAAAAGCAGCTTGAAGTAAGGCCTCAAATATTTCAAAAACATCAGCAATGCGTTTTTGTTAATATTACGAAGGCGGTATGTTTTTTCTTTCTCATTCATCATACGACCCATAAATCCGCTTTGCATAGACATTCTATTTCACCCCCGATTTGCTTTTCGATTCTCTATTGACAATTCCATATTTTTCTCCACTGACCTGCAGTGTGTAAATATCCTTATATAATCCATCCATTTCAACAAGCTCACTGTGTGTACCATATTGCTTTATCTCCCCGTTTTCAACAACAAGTATACGGTTTGCATTTTTTAATGTCCATAGACGGTGAGCTATCATAAATACGGTTCTGTTTCTACACAAATTATCAAGCGCAGACTGAATCTTTTCATCCGTTTCCGCATCCACACTTGAAGTAGGCTCATCAAGTATAAGCAGTGCAGGATCCATTAAAATTGTTCTGGCAATAGATATTCTCTGCCTCTGACCTCCTGAAAGCGTTACTCCTCTTTCTCCCACCACGGTATTGTATTTCTGAGGAAGTGACATGATATAATCATCAATTTCCGCTGACTTTGCAGCATTCCTTATCTCTTCAATTGTTGCTTCAGGTTTACCAAAGGCAATATTCTCTTTAATCGACAGGTTGAATAAAAATGTATGCTGCATTACAACACCTATCTGCCTGCGCAGACTGTCTACAGTAAAATCCTTTACATCTCTCCCATCAATTTTTATTGTACCTGTATCTGTATCATAAAAACGGGGAAGGAGATGAACAAGTGTTGTCTTTCCCGCTCCTGTGGGGCCCACAACAGCAACTGTTTCTCCAGCGATAACCTTTATGTTAATATTTTTTAAAACAGGATTTTTCTTATCATATGAAAAACTCACATTTTCGTACCTGACTTCTCCCTTGATGTTTGATAAGTGTTCAGCTCCTGTAAAATCCTTTATTTCCGGCTGTATATCCAAAACCTCAAATATGCGTTCTGCTGCTGCCGCAGAAACCATCACTCTGCTTACCAGCATACCTGTCTGACGAATCGGCCTCATCATCATTCCCATATATGTAGTAAACCCTACAAGAGTCCCCAGCGTAATTCCTTCCATGATAACCTGCATGCCACCATACCAGATAATAATACCTGTACTAAGTCCTATCAATACAAATACATAGGGCATCCAGAACGATGTAACCTTCCCGGCTTGCAGATTTATATTTAAAAACTGTCCATTCATTTTCTCAAATTTATGTACTGTATACTTTTCTCTTCCGAAAATTTTTATAATCTGAATACCTTGAAGCTGCTCCTGAATAAATCCTGTAAGTCTGCCCAATATACGCCTTGATTTCCCAAAAGCAGGCCTGACTCTGAACGCATACCTTGTAATGCCAAAAATTATAAATGGGAGTATAAAGATATATAGAAGTGCAAGTTGAATACTCCAGAAAAACATCACAAAAAGTATTCCGAGAATAAACAAGCTGTTACCAATAATATGAACACATGCAAAACCAAAAAAAGATTGAAGTGTTTCCGCATCAGCAGTAATCCTAGACATGATATCTCCTGTACGAGCCCTGTCAAAATATGAGAAGGACAGTTTCATAAGGTGCCTGTAAACTTCCTGTCTTATTTTATATACAACCTTCTGTCCTCTGGATTCTGCAATATATCTGGTAATAAAATCAATACCTCCCTGAATTACTCCTGCTCCTATCATTGCAGCTGCTGTAAACCATAGATATTTGACTTTTTGGGGCACTATAAAACGGTCTAGCGCCGTTTTTACAAGCCATGCAGGGGTAAGACTAAGTAATGTTGATAAAATAAATGCTGCTGCTACCAATATAATGGAGCCTTTATACCCGGATAAATACCCAAAAAGCCTTTTCAAAATGGCAATTGTGTTTCCTTTAGGCTTCATTTCTTGTGATTTCCCGGAAGATACCTTTCCTTTATCTTTTTTACCAGTTTTTATAATTTTCTGCATTTTAACATCTCCTGCTCAAAAGATATTGTATGGGGCAATGTTTTTAAATACCATTGCCCCATACGATAAAACTTTATGATTCCTTATCACATGGATGATCCTTTTCATCTCCATGACACTCCTGAATCTGCTTTTCACTGCACTTGCCGCTTTCAGGCTTTAATTCAGGATGCTTGCAGTCACAATCACACATCTATGCCTCCCTCCTTTCTACAGCAGTGGTGTTCACCTTCCTGGTCTATCTTGCAGTTATCCCTTTCCTTCTTTTGACATGATAGTTCTATGATTTTTTCAGCAGTATATTTTAAAAGCTCTCTGTTTACACAATAGTGAGTGTAGTAACCTCTTTTTTCTCCCTTTACGAGCCCGGCTTTTCTCAGTATCTGCAAATGTTGTGACACAGCTGCTTTTGATACACCTGACTGTCTGGCAAGTGCACCCACACAAAAGTCATGCTTTAGTAAAAGATTTACCATATTAAACCTGGTTTCATCAGATAAAGCCTTAAGTATTATAACTAAATGGTTCATTTTTTCACCTTCATTTAAGTATTCACTTATTTATATTTTATATTGACTAATTGTTTTTGTCAATACTTAAATCAATCAAGCAAAAAAACTCCACTTTGCCAAGTGAAGATCCAATACAGATATAATATTAGTTTATAGTTCAATGTGTATAATCAATTATTTTAATGTCATTACCCAGTTTTTTCGCTATCGCCTCTTTTATCTTCTTTGCAAACGGACATGCATAACCTATTGGATTTCCTCTTGTTATACATGAAGCCAGAACAATGGTGTCTGCTCCACGCTTAACCATCCCGGCAGCTCTTGTGACTGCTTTTTTCCCTGGACATCCTCCACATGTGTTGACACCAATTAGTTCAATGTCCCCTTCTACTCCTTCAAATGCACCCTTTTTTTGTTTCATGAATTTAAAATCAGTAGTTCCAGGACACATATCCTCTGTTTGTTTGCATCTAATCAATCCTGCCTTCATAAATATTCACTCTCTCATAAGTTATTTTTTCTTATTTTTTCTATTAACTCTTGCACCTTTTCTTCTATAATATACCTCACTCTCCTGAATTCTTCAATAGGCTGTCCCGCAGGGTCAGGAAGACCCCAGTCCTCCTCATGGCTGTTCATAACAAAAGGACACACAACACCACATCCCATTTTTATCAATATATCCAGTTCAAAAGGTATCTCATCGAGCATTTTGGGATATTGACTGCTTATATCAATTCCTGCTTCTTTCATCACTTTTACAGCATTTTCATTTACTTTTTCTGCAGGATGAGTACCGGCACTATAAACTTGAAGTACATCACCTCCATATTTTTTTGCAAAACCTTCTGCCATCTGGCTCCTGCAGGAATTTCCCGTACATACAAATCCGACTCTGAGTTTCATAAAATAAATCGCTCCTTTTCTCCTTAGGCTTTTTTTCACTATTTTTGACTTTTAATTCGGTCTATACCTCTCTGTCAGGAAACCAATATCTTGTCCTGTTTGCAATCCTGACCAGCGTAAGCATAACCGGCACTTCAACCAATACACCAACAACCGTTGCCAGAGTTGCGCCGGAAGTCAGACCAAAAAGGGATATTGCTACAGCAACAGCAAGTTCAAAAAAGTTACTTGCTCCTATCATACCTGCAGGTGCAGCAATATTATGGGGAAGCTTCCACAACTTTGCCCATCCATATGCTATGAAAAAAATAAGAAAAGTCTGAATGATTAATGGTATTGCAATAAGCAGTATATGAAGGGGATTTAATAGTATTGTTTTACCCTGGAAAGAAAATATAATCACCAGCGTAAGTAAAAGACCAATAACTGTAATGTTTTTAAATTTCTTTAAAAATACATTGTTGAAGTAATCCACCCCCTTATTTTTAATAACAAGGTTACGTGTAACAAACCCCGCAGCAAGAGGAATCACGACAAACAACACAACTGAAAGTATCAGTGTATTCCATGGGATGGATACTCCACTTACTCCGAGCAGGAATGCAACTATTGGTGTGAAAGCCACCAGTAATATAAGATCATTTACTGCAACCTGGACCAGAGTATATCCTGGATCTCCTTTTGTAAGGTGACTCCATACAAACACCATGGCAGTACAAGGTGCTGCACCGAGCAGGACTGCACCGGCAAGGTACTGCTTTGCAAGGTCAGCCGGTATTATCTGTTTAAATACAACATATAGAAAAAATGCTGCAATTAAATACATGGTAAAAGGTTTGATAAGCCAGTTGGTTATGCATGTCACAACCAATCCTTTGGGTTTTTTGGCTGCATTTACAATGCTTTTAAAATCAATCTTAAGCATCATCGGATAAATCATCAGCCATATAAGGACTGCTACCGGTATGGATACGTTGGCATACTCAAATTTACTTAGTGTATCCGGAAATGTTGGAATCAGCTGTCCTGCTGCAACTCCTGCTGCAATACACAACACCACCCATACAGTTAAGTACCTCTCAAAAAAACCTATTCCTCCTGCTCTTTTCACTGCTTCTTTTTGTTCATCCATCAACTCATCCTCCAAACTGTTCTATTCACATGCAATCTCTTTTCTTTCAAGCCATATGTTAAGATTGACAATGTCAGACTTAAACTTCTCAATAGTTCTGACGCTATCGTATATAACACAATCTAAAAATCCCAGTCTTTCTTTCGATATCATGGTATAATACACCCACCGAGCCTGCTTTCTGTCCTTGACAAGACCCGCATTCTTTAAGTACGCCAGATGTCTTGAAGCTTTAGTTTGAGTAATTTTCAAAGTCTCCATAATATCGCAGACACATAGTTCCTTATCATACAGCAAGTTTATGATTCTCAACCGTGTTTCATCTGACAACGCTTTAAAAACATCTGCTATATTCTTCAAACATTCATCTCCTTATATTTGCATATGCGGTTATGCAAATATTATATTATGAATAAAAAGGATTCACAAGTTATTCCGCAGATTTTATTAATATTCAAAAGGTGAAAAAGTTGCAGCCTACTCCTTTAAATGCTATTCTATTATGGACTTGATTATTGGACATATCATGGAGGACATAATAAATGAAGAACACTGGATTTGCACAAAAAGTATCAAAAACCATCCCTTTCTATTATGGGTGGGTAGTAACAGCAGTTTCAATGCTTGCTGTTTTCTTTTCCGGTCCAGGGCAAACATATTTTATTTCAACTTTTATTGATTCCTATATAGTAGAATTTGGATGGAGTCGTTCTTCTGTTTCAAGCATTTATTCAACTGCTACTCTCATATCCGGTCTGCTCCTTTTTATAACAGGACGTTTAACTGATAAGTACGGTCAGAAAAAAATCCTGGTAATTACAGCCGCCGCTTTAGGTGCAACCTGTATATGGAGCAGTTTTATATCTGGTCTGTGGATGCTATTTCTGGGATTTTTCTTTGGCAGATATACCGGACAGGGTTCTATGACACTTATCCCTTCAACAATTATACCAAACTGGTTTGTAAAAAAAAGGGCGATGGCATTCAGTATAATGTCAGTAGGTGCTGTTGCCGGTTCCGCTATTGCTCCTCCACTTAATACGATCCTGATCAAAGAATTCGGATGGAACAATACATGGAGAATATGGGCCCTTCTACTATGGTTTGTTTTCATACCAATAATATATGTTTTTCTTTACAACAGGCCTGATGACCTGGGCCTGTTATCAGACAATGTACAAAAAGAAGACCTGAAAAAAAGTAGAATAGAAGCACAGACTGCAAATGAACCCTCATGGACAGTTAAAAGTGCAATGCGCACCAGGACCTTTTGGTTCATGCTTATATGTCAGATTAATATGCCCCTGATAAATACTGGTATAACGTTCCACTTTATATCAATAATGGGTACTAGCGGTTTTTCGCCCACAACAGCTGCTTTTATACTAAGCTTAATTGCCCTTGTCGCCTTTCCCTCTACATTTTTAGCAGGTTTTCTGCTTGACCGGATCAGATTGAAATATTCTGCTGCATTTATCTGCATGCTTATACTTCTAAGTTTAATAGTACTTATGAACA
>CAYYGK010000093.1:0-4332 GCA_964471145.1 uncultured Eubacteriales bacterium
ACAGGATTCACAGGCTGCCAGAGTTTCTGTTTACTGTGTTATCTGATAAGAAAAAGATCATAGATACAGGGATGGATGAGCAATACATACATAAAGAGTTACCTGCATCAAGAAAGGACAGCAAAAGGGCACGTGTTACGGTAACTTCCGGGTGCAACAATTACTGTACTTATTGTGTGGTGCCGTATGTAAGGGGCAGGGAAAGGAGCAGGGATCAGAATCAGATACTTGGTGAGATACAAATGCTTGCTGATAGAGGCTACAGGGAAGTAACACTGATAGGTCAGAATGTGAATTCATACGGAAAAGACACCGACGGTCATATGGATTTTGCAGAACTGCTTTACAGGGTAAACGAAGTGCATGGAATAAAATGGATTAGGTTTGTAACCTCTCACCCTAAAGACTTCTCAAAGAAACTTGTAGAAGCCATGAGGGAATGCAGCAAGGTATGCAGGCACATGCATCTTCCTGTGCAGTCAGGAAGCAACAGGATACTTAAGATGATGAACAGGGGTTATACCAGGGAGCAGTATATGGAAAAGGTCATGATGCTCAGAGAAAACATACCTGAAATTGCTATAACAACAGATATAATTACGGGTTTTCCGGGTGAAACTGAAAAAGACTTCAGTGACACACTGGATATCATCGAAAAGCTAAGGTATGATTCAGCATTTACATTCATGTATTCAAAAAGAGAAGGAACAAAGGCAGCCTTGATGAAAAGACACATTGACACTCAAATAAAGAAGAACCGCTTTGAGAGGCTTGTCAGGCTTCAAAACAGTATAAGCCTTGATATCAACAAAACATATATAGGAAAGATTGTTGAAGTGCTTACAGAAGGGCCAAGCAAGAAGGATAATACAGTTACAGCGGGAAGAAGTGAAAAAAACAAAATAGTCAATATCACCGGAAAGGATGTTCCAGTGGGGGATTTTGTCAGCATTAAAATAACAGGGGCAAAAACATGGTACCTTGAAGGAACAGCTTAAAAAAATATAAACGGGAGGTATTTTGATGGATAATAAGCAACAGTGTATCAATACTATAAGAGTTATGTCGGCTGAAGCAATACAAAAGGCTAATTCAGGACATCCTGGCATGCCTATGGGGGCGGCTCCGATGGCATTTGAGCTATGGTCTGAGCATATGAGGCATAATCCTGCAAATCCTATATGGGTTGACCGTGACAGGTTTGTTCTATCCGCAGGGCACGGTTCAATGCTTCTTTATTCACTTCTGCATTTGTTCGGCTACGGACTTACAATAGAGGATTTAAAGGAATTCAGACAGTATGGAAGCAAGACACCGGGGCATCCTGAATATGGTCATACGGTTGGTGTGGAAACCACTACAGGACCGCTGGGACAAGGATTTGCTAACGCTGTCGGGATGGCTATGGCAGAAGCAATACTGTCATCAAAATTCAATATGCCCGGACATGAAATTGTCAATCACTATACATATGCAATATCAGGTGACGGGTGCATGATGGAAGGAATAACTTCAGAGGCTGCTTCGCTTGCAGGAACCCTTGGGCTTGGGAAACTGATAGTTTTCTATGATTCAAACAGAATTTCGATAGAAGGGTGTACCGATATTGCGTTTATAGAGGATACGGGCAAGAGATTTGATGCATACGGATGGCAGGTGATAGAGGTGGAGGACGGGAATGACTGCGCAAAAATATCAAAAGCCATCAAGAAAGCAAAGAAGGATACAAAAAAGCCTGCATTGATTATAGTCAATACTCTTATAGGGTATGGATGTCCTCCCATGCATGGAAAAGCGGAAGCTCATGGGGCACCACTGGGGGATGAAAACATACTGCTTATGAAGGAATACCTTAAATGGCAGCCCCAGAAACCATTCAGCGTTCCTGACAGCGTATATGAATACATGAACCAGGTGACCGGGAATCTGGCAACAATGGAGCAGGAATGGAATAAAAAGTGGGAGGCGTACGAAAAAGAACACCCGCAGAAGGCTGAGGAATTCAAAAAGTGGAACAGTAACTGGATACCACAAGGAGTATTTGAGAATGATGAATACTGGGCATTTGACAAAGAACCCAAAGCAACAAGAAACCTTTCGGGAGAAATATTAAACCGCATTGCAGACAAAATACCAAATATTATCGGAGGCTCCGCAGACCTTGCTCCTTCAAACAAGACAGAATTAAAAGGGAAGGGACATTTAAAGCCGTATGATTTCACCGGCAGAAATCTCCACTTCGGCGTAAGGGAACATGCCATGTCTGCTATTGGAAACGGGATTGCACTTCACGGGGGAATCAGGCCTTATGTTGCCACGTTTTTTGTGTTTTCTGATTATATGAAGGCGGGAATGAGACTTTCAGCCTTGATGAATCTTCCGGTGGTATATGTGCTTACTCATGACAGTATCGGCGTGGGAGAGGACGGTCCCACCCACCAGCCTGTTGAGCAGCTGGCTGCTATAAGGAGTATTCCGGGCTTTACGGTTATCAGGCCTTGTGATGCAAAGGAGACTGCAGCAGCCTGGTACTCTGCACTTAAAAGAAAGGACGGGCCGACTGCGCTTGTACTGACAAGGCAGAAACTTCCGTACTTTAAAGAAACAGGCCGCAGTGCACTCAAGGGTGCATATATTCTTGTTGATACAGATAAGCAAAAACCCGACGTTATACTGATAGCTTCCGGCTCAGAGGTACAGCTGGTTTATGATGCTGCCAGAAAATTAAAACAGGAAGACATCCATGCCAGGGTGGTTAGCATGCCGTCATGGGAACTCTTTGAAGAACAGCCTGAAGACTACAAAAACAGTGTTATGCCGGATGATGTGAGAGAAAGAATTGCAGTAGAAGCAGGGCACTCTATGGGCTGGCACAGGTATACAGGACTTGACGGTGCAGTTGTTTCAATAGACAGTTTTGGTGCATCAGGTCCAAATACAAAGGTATTTGAAGAATACGGGCTGACGGTAGACAGGATTGTAAAAGAAGTAGAAAAAATGACAAAAAAATAATCATGGTTAGAAATTTTAGACACTACAAGGTTCAGGTTTACCTGAGCCTTGTAGTGTTGGTACGGATATTTTATTTCTGGGGGTATCGGGTTGTCGTTAACACCTATGATGCAGCAGTACAAAGAGATAAAGACCAGACACAGCGAATGCATATTGTTATTCAGGCTTGGTGATTTCTATGAAATGTTTTTTGAAGATGCCCAAACTGCTTCAAAAGAACTTGAAATAACTCTGACAGGGAGGGACTGCGGGCTTAAAGAACGTGCACCGATGTGCGGGGTTCCTTTTCATTCTGCAGAAGCATACATATCACGCCTTGTAAAGCGAGGTTACAAGGTTGCAATATGCGAACAGGTTGAAGACCCTTCACAGGCAAAGGGCATCGTCAGAAGAGATGTTGTACGGATAGTAACTCCAGGCACCGTAACAGATACACAGATGCTTAATGAAAAAACCAATAACTATATAATGTCTATATATAAAAAGGGGTTCCTGTTTGGTATATGTGCAGCTGACATATCAACCGGAGAGCTTAAGACAACAAAAATAAACTGGGGAAATACATCAGGAAAGCTAATGGATGAAGTTGCAAGGTTTAAGCCTTCAGAAATAGTAACAAACAGATGTTTTAAAAATGACACGGCGCTCTGTGAACAAGTATGCAATAACATAAACCCTTATATATCTGTACTTGATGATTCTTACTTTGATGATGGGAAGTGTGAGGAGTTATTAAAAGAGTATTTTGAAGGCTGTGATGTATTAAGCGAGGAAAACAATCCCGGCAGAAATGCTTCCGGGGCTCTTCTTAGATACATACTTGAAACCCGGAAGGCTGATATTTCACACATCAGTGAATTGGAAAGCTACAGTATTGAGGAATATATGGTTATTGATGCATCAACCAGAAGGAACCTTGAACTAACAGAAACGATGCGTGAAAAAAGGCAAAAAGGAACCCTGCTGTGGGTACTGGACCGTACTGTTACATCTATGGGTGGAAGAACATTAAGAAAATGGGTGGAGCAGCCTCTTCGGAGAAAATCGGATATAATTCAAAGACTGGATGCAGTTGAAGAACTCAAAGAAAAATACATGGCAAGAATGGAGCTTATGGAGCTGCTTAAAAAGGTTTATGATATAGAAAGGCTTTTAGGCAGGGTTGTGATGAAAAGTGCAAACTGCAGGGACCTTGAAGCAATGAAGAAATCCTTTTCAGTCGTGCCTCATGTGCGTGAAATATTGGCAAAGTGTGAAACCCTTTTAAACAGGAGGCTATATAAAAACATAGATGGCCTTGAAGACATTTGCGAATTGATT
>CAYYGK010000093.1:4342-10054 GCA_964471145.1 uncultured Eubacteriales bacterium
AAAATCCATCATGGAAGACCCTCCAGTAACGATAAAAGAGGGCGGAATAATTAAAGACGGGTATAGCGAAGATGTTGACAGGCTGAGAAAGGCGTCAAGGGAAGGCAAGGAATGGATAGCAAGGATACAGGAACAGGAGAAGAAAAAAACAGGCATAAAAAACTTGAAAGTGGGATTCAACAAGGTTTTCGGTTACTACCTGGAAGTAACAAAATCAAACTATTCGATGGTGCCCGGGGATTACATAAGAAAACAGACGCTTGCCAACTGTGAAAGGTTTATAACCGAAGAACTCAAGGAAGTTGAAAACACAATACTGGGAGCAGAAGAGAAAGTTACAGGCCTTGAATATGAAATATTTGTATCTATAAGAGAAAAAATAGCTTTATGCTCATCCAGGATAAAAACAACCTCTGCAGCTCTTGCAGAAATTGACGCACACTGTTCTCTTGCAGAGACGGCTGACAGGGAGAATTACTGCCGACCGGATGTAAATGAATTAGATGCGGTGACAATTAGAAACGGCAGGCATCCTGTAGTGGAAAAGATGTTTGACAGGGAATCATTTGTACCGAATGATACTGTACTTGACATGGAAGACAACAGGCTTCTTGTCATAACCGGTCCGAACATGGCCGGGAAGTCAACATATATGAGGCAGACGGCATTAATCGTATTAATGACTCAGATAGGAAGTTTTGTACCGGCCCAATCAGCTGATATAGGAATAACAGACCGGATTTTTACAAGGGTAGGAGCCTCTGACGATTTGTCATCAGGCAGGAGCACATTCATGGTTGAGATGTCTGAGGTAGCTAATATTTTAGAGAATGCGACACCAAAAAGCCTCCTGATACTGGACGAGATAGGGAGGGGGACAAGCACATTTGACGGACTAAGCATTGCATGGGCAGTAATCGAGCACATAAATGATAAGAAAAAGCTGGGAAGCCGTACGCTTTTTGCAACACATTATCATGAGCTTACAGAGCTTGAAGAAAAAATAAAGGGAATAAAGAACTACTATATACAGGTGGAAGAAAAGGGAGAGGACATAATATTCTTAAGGAAAATTGCAAGAGGGGGAGCGGATGACAGCTATGGAATTCAGGTTGCAAGACTGGCCGGCGTTCCGGAAGATGTAATAAGAAGGGCAAAAGAGATACTAAAAGACCTTGAGGAAGCAGATATCAGCAAGAGGGATATAAGCAGAATCAGGGACAAGATACTGCTTGACGGACAGATGGACCTGTTCAGTCTGAGCCGGATTGAAAAGGAAAGCAGGTATGATAGTATTATAAAGGAGCTAAAAGAAATGAATATCCATCAAATGACTCCTATAGAAGCCATAAACTGGCTGGATAAAATGCAGGAGAGAATTAAGGGAAAGTGAGGTCTTTCATGTGGGCAGCATCATAATACTTGATGAGAATACTGCAAATAGAATTGCTGCAGGGGAAGTGATAGAAAGACCTTCTTCAGTAGTAAAGGAGCTTGTTGAAAATTCTATTGATGCCGGTGCAACAGCCATAACAGTGGAGATAAGAAAAGGCGGTATAGAATATATAAGGGTAACTGATGATGGTTCCGGGATAGCGGAGGATGACGTACTGATGGCATTTGAGCGTCATGCTACAAGCAAACTCAGGGATTCCGAAGGACTGGCTTGCATCAGTACTCTCGGTTTCAGGGGAGAGGCACTGTCAAGCATTGCATCTGTGTCCAGGGTTGGAATAACGACAAAAACAGCCGATGCAGGTTACGGAATGAGGCTTGATGTGTCTGCAGGAACAGTGAATAAGCATGAGAAAACAGGGTGCCCGGAAGGTACTACAATAGTTGTCGAGAAGCTGTTCTACAACACTCCTGCAAGATACAAGTTTTTAAGAAAGGACAGTACAGAAGCAAGATATGTTACCGAGACACTAAACAGAGCTGCTCTTGGAACTCCAAATGTTTCTTTTCGTCTTGTTTCCAATGGAAGGGAGGTTCTCCACACGCCAGGAAATAATGACTTGCTTAGCACTATATTTTCAATACATGGGCGCGAAACTGCACAAAAATGCATAGGATTTGATGAACAGTTCGAGTCTGTAAGGGTTGAAGGTTTTGTCGGAAGCCCTGAAACTGCCAGGTCAAACCGCAGTGCACAGTATTTTTATGTAAATGACAGGTATATTAAAAGCAGCATGATGAATTCGGCAGTGGATGAAGCCTTTAAAACATTTGTTATGAAAGGAAGGTATCCTTTTACGGTAGTAAAGGTCGGTATAAGCAGCGGACTTGTTGATGTGAATGTTCATCCCGCAAAGCTTCAGGTAAGATTTTCTAACGAACAGGATATTTTCAGAACAATTTTCCATGGCATCAGAAATGCACTGTCAAAGAATATATCGATAAAAAAAGATTTTTCCGATTCGGTTTTATCATCTTCAGACAAAACGGAATATAAAAAGTATGTAACTGAAGTACAGCAGCCTATGAAACTATTCAGCAGTTTTAAAGAAACAGCTGAAAAAAAATATGACCATTATGAAAGGGATATCCTGCTGAATTCAGAATATATCGGCCAGGTGTTAAATACATATATTATTCTGCAGCATGGGGACAGGCTTTATGTTATGGATCAGCATGCGGCACACGAGAGGGTTATGTACGAAAATCTTAAGAAAAAACATTTGAAGGGAGAGAATCTTTCACAGCAGCTTGTATCTCCAGTTGTTGTTGAGCTTTCAAATAGTGAGTTTCAGTTTCTGGAAGAAAAAAATGATATATTAATTAAAACCGGTTATAACTATGAAATATTTGGCAATAATTCTATTGTATTAAGAACTGTGCCATACACAGGGACAGGGGGAAATATAAAGGGAGATTTTATAAGCCTTATAGAACATCTTAAAGGATGCGATAATAAATGTACAAACGATATGACAGAAGAAGCTCTGTACAGGACAGCATGTACAGCAGCAGTTAAGGCCGGAAAAACAATGAACGCAAGTGAATCAGAACATCTTGTAAAGCAAGTAGCAGCAATGGAAAACCCATTTACATGCCCCCATGGACGTCCCACACTTATAAGTATTGACAAGAGTGAACTGGAAAGAAGATTCAAGAGAAAATAGCGGGATGGTATGATGGAAAATATAATTGTAATAGCAGGTCCCACTGCCACCGGCAAGACTGCAGTATCAGTTGAATTAGCCGATAGAGTTGATGGAGAAATAATATCTGCTGATTCAGTACAGATATATAAATATATGGATACAGGAACAGCTAAACCAGATGAAAATGAAAGGAAGGGAATAAGGCACCACCTTATGGATGAGCTTTATCCTGACCAGGAATTTAATGCGGCTATATTCAGGAAAAGAGCGAAATTAATAATATCAGATATAACAAAAAGAGGAAAGATACCTGTTGTTGCAGGTGGTACGGGATTGTATATTGAATCCCTTGTAAAGAATATAAGGCTTCCATCAGCTAAGCCGGATAACGATTACAGAGAGCAAATGAAAAGAATTGCCGATATTAAGGGAAATGAATATTTACACGGGCTGTTGGAAAAAATTGACCCTGTGGCGGCAAAAAGAATTCATGTAAATGACCTGAAACGCATTATAAGGGCACTGGAGGTTTTTGAAAGCACAAGAAAAACAATAACCAGTCACGAAAAGGACTCAATAGAAAAGGATAGTGAATACAGGTATTTGCAGTTTGGACTAAGGATGGAAAGGGAAAAACTATATGAAAGAATAGATAAAAGGGTTGACATAATGATAGAGCAGGGATTGCTGGAGGAGACGAGAGAACTCGTAGATATGGGTTATGGCGGGTGCAAACCAATGCAGTCGCTTGGATATAAGGAAATGATGTGGTACATGGAAGGAAAAGCTACTTTTCATGAGGCAATAGAACTTATAAAGAGAAATACGAGGAGATATGCAAAAAGGCAGATGACATGGTTCAGAAAGGTGGATGAATTAAAATGGATAAATGTTGATGTATTTAAATCAGTAGAAGATATTTCAGAAAATATCATTAAAGATATTGCGTGTAATGGAATATTTTTATAGAATAAGTATCAACGCACGCAATAAGAAATAAAGCAACAGACAAAAAAAGATATTGGGAGGTTTTTCTTTTGAACAAAAACAACATAAACCTGCAGGACGTTTTTTTGAACCAGGTAAGAAAGGAACATATTCCGGTTACCATATATCTGACTAACGGCTTTCAGTTAAAGGGTATGGTAAAGGGGTTTGATAACTTTACTGTTGTTCTTGACAGTGAAGGTAAACAGCAGCTTGTTTACAAGCATGCGATATCAACCGTAAGTCCCATGAAGATGGTAAGCCTGATTTTCAATGATAAAAACAATGAAAAACGGGACAACCGGGAAGGTGACTATCGATATTAAATTTTAGAATTTAAGCATTCTGCTAAAAGGATCTGAAAAGGCCTGTTACCTTTCCTAAAATGGTCACTCCTTCTTTTAGTATTATTGGGTCCATAAATTTATTCCGGGGCTGGAGCCGTATATGTTCGTCTTCTCTATAGAATGTTTTTACTGTGGCTTCATCCCCTATAAGGGCTACGACTATATCTCCATTGTCGGCATTGGACTGTTTTCTGACAATAACCAGGTCACCGTCAAAAATGCCGGCATCAATCATGCTGTCTCCTTTTACACTAAGCATGAATGTAGTTGCACCCTTTACATATTCGGGCGGAAGAGGAAAAGTATCATTTATGTTTTCTACGGCCAGAATAGGCCTTCCTGCTGTGACATTTCCCACTATAGGTATTCTTACATAAGTACCTTCATCGTCCTTAACATAGGATTGATCATAGATATAATCTGTGTCAATTATTTTTAGTGCCCTTGGTTTTGAACCGTCTTTTCGTATGTATCCCTTTTCGTCCAGTTGGGCCAGATATTTGTGGACGGTTGAAGTTGATTTGATGTCAAGTGCAGCACAAATTTCCCTTACAGATGGCGGATAACCTTTTTCATGTACCTGTTCGTTAACAAACTCCAGAATCTTTTTTTGCTTTTCATTCAAAACCTCTTTCATTTTTAACACACTCCTTATCATATAAGTAAAATATATGTTCCTAGATAATTATAACACAATCTAGAAATATGTCAAACGAATGTTCCGAATATCTACAAAAACTCATATACAAATGACTATACATGCATGACTCCATCTAAAACAAATGTTCAAAAATAGCTTGACAAAGAACGTATGTACTGTTATCATAGCATATAAGGAACGCATATTCGCAGGAGGTGCAGATGTTTTGAAAAAAAGATATGTTTTGAAGAACAGATTCAGGTTTTATACAATTACGCTTACTGCTGTCTTAATAATTATAGCTGTCGTTTTTTCAACCGCTGCCTATGGAGGAAAGGAAAAGGCCTATAGAACTATTATCGTAAGAGAAGGGGAAACGCTTTGGGATATTGCAGTCAAAAACAGGGAAGAAACGGAAATCAGGAAATATATATTCAACATAAAAAAGCTGAACAAACTGGAAGAGGGAAAAATATTTACAGGTATGGAACTTAGAATTCCTCAGAGCTGATGATAGCCCCCCTGCTGTTGCAAGACTAATGCAACTGTAATATAATGTACTAAAAATACTATTTCATTTCAGGGGGGTCGGTTCAATGGGTTTCGCGTTGATCTGACACGGTTGGGGGAGCTG
>CAYYGK010000094.1:0-9989 GCA_964471145.1 uncultured Eubacteriales bacterium
CCAGGCAACCCGGGAGGGTAGTGTGGCTCTACCTATGGTTTCATCAATGAAGGCGTGCTGGAAACAGAAAAACGGGAGCATAAGCTCCTCCGCCAGAGATAGCAACCACCAAACTTCCACAGGGAAGCTCTCCTGCTTTAGTGGAGAGAGGATGTCACAGGATAGTACTTTTAAAGTACATGGAAACACTTTTTAATATTAAAGGCAACAGGCTGATTGGGGTTTCCACATGCTCCGGGGTTGGTACTTATTACTCAGAACCTGTTTTTTGAATACGCAGGCAGCAGGATATTGCCAAAGTGCTTTCTGAAAATGAGAAATATTGATACAGGAAGTACTGCCACAAGCAGGTCATATCCCAGTATTACATTAAATGAGAAGTTGGGTCCCATTTGCCCTGTCATTTGATGTATCAGCATCATGGGGTGAAACATTTCCGGCCTGCTGGTAAAAAGCAGCATGGGGTAGATGCTGTTCCACATGATGATAAACTGCAGGAGTGCCAGTAAAAATGCAGATCTTACAAAATCAAACCCCTCTGCATTACCATGTAATGCTGTCTTCCCTGCTGCTGCCAAGCCAAGAACAAGGCTGCCGGCAATGGGGAAAAGATAGTAAAGGACAAAAGAAAGCTACGTGTCTATCAGGTTAAGACCCTTTATGAAAAGGTAATTGTGAATTCCTGCAGAACCGGCGATAAGCATGAATATCAATACAATCCTGGTAAATGTACCAAATATACCTTCCATGCCCGCACATCTGCCCAGTATGAGCATAATGCCGAAACCCAGAGAAGCTGTTATTCCAAAAACCAGTATGTAAATAAGATACTGTTGTGAACTACCACCATCTTCTACAAGTGGTGGTAGTTCACGGATTTAACTGTTTTTAATATGTGATTTCAGGAGGTCATTTATTTCTTTCCGGGGTTTAATATTTAATTCATCCCACAAGTTTTTTTTAAGTCTCTCATAGCTTTCAAGCGCTTTTTTTCTATCGCCTGACTGCAGGCAGCTGCTGATTAAAGACTCATAGACCTCTTCATTGAGCGGATCAAGCCGAAGAAGGTTTTCAGTTATATTCAAATATTTTATACGGTCTTTTATTCTGTCGTAATACTTCATCATCTTAAACAGGCCTTCCATATAAAGTTTTCCCAGATATGCACGGTATTCTTCAGCCCAGGGATATTCGCAGAATGCCACATACTCGCCTCTGTACAGGTTTGCTGCATACTCCCAGTTTAATATATTATCCTTGTTAACGCTTTTATACTGCGCAAAGCAGTCTTCAAATTCTATAAGGTCGGACTTGATGCAATTTTTATCCAGAGTAAAAGTGCTGTTGGTGTAATTAACGATATTGTCCAGATTATGGGACTTAAGAGCCTTCCTTAAATAATAACTGGCAAGGTACAGAATGTTTTTTGCTTTTTTCAGCCGGGTATCCTCAAAGAGACTGTCCAGGACTATGCTCTGATGGACCGGCTTGCCTCTGTAACTGTGTAAAAAAGCAAGCAGCTCCAGTGCCTTGTTAGTGCGGAACTTTATTTTTACCGGTTCATTATCATTATTGTTGCCGGCATATATATGAAAGCCTCCAAAAGATATGATTCTGAGTGTATGGTTATTGCTGTTTTGCTGTACCTGCTGCATCCCTTTAAGTCTCATTAACTTAGTGCGCCTGAGAAGTGCATCTACTCTCAAAATCAGTTCATCCATATCATATGGTTTGGACATATAATCATCCCCGCCTGCCCTCAGTCCTGCAAGAACATCCTTTTTTGTATTCAGTGCACTGAGAAAAAGGATAGGCACATCATTTTTACCCCGCAGCTCCTCGCAGTAAGCAAGGCCGTTGCCATCCGGAAGTAGGATATCCAGTATTATCAGGTCGGGTGAAAGCTCTTTTACAAACCTTCTGCCTTTTTTAAGTGTATCTGCCTCAAGAACACTGTAGCCTTTCAGCACCAGTGCTGTGCGATTAGCTCTCAGGATATCATAGTCGTCTTCAACAATCAGTATTGTTGGCGGTTTCACTTTTTTTTGCTCCTTTGCTGACAGGGAGGGTGAAGTATACAACTGTTCCTTTACCCTGTATGCTTTCTATCCATATTTTACCTCGATGGTCTTCGACAATTTCCTTGCATATAGCAAGTCCGAGTCCGGAACTTCCGTCAAGGCTTATGCCCTTTTCAAATACTCTGGGCAGAAGTATGGGGTCGATACCTTCTCCGTTATCTGAAACCGAAAGTTTGGCATAAAGATCCTGTGATTGAGTGCGGGCATCAAGCAGTATTGTACCTTCCGTGGTATGGCGATTGGCATTTATGATAAGGTTTACAAGTGTCTGAAAAATACTTTCAGGATTTATGTACAAGGAGATGTCTTCACAGTCAGGGTTTATAAGTATCTCATTTTTATTTTTTTGACAAATCGGACCGCAAAAACTTAATGCCTGATTAAGTATGCTGACAGCCCTGGTATCTGTATGAGTCAACATGCGCTCTTTTTCAACAGAATAATCCTTCAGCTTTTCAACCAGATTGCCAAGCCTTGATGCTTCTCGCTTAATAACGTCCAGGTTGCACAGTGTTTTATCGTTTGCCGAACCATGACGGATCTCTATGGAAGTCAGTCCAGCATAACTTGACATGACGGTAAGGGGAGTCCGCATTTCATGAGAGATATTTGCAAGAAAGCCCGATTTAAGACGGCTCATCCTGTCAAGAAAAAGATTAGCCTCATGCATTTCCTTCTCGCTGCGGCGTGCTCTGTCCAGTTCGGCTTCAGTACGGGAAAAACGAAGTACTAATGCAAGCATATTAATAATAATCAGAACAACCATACCCATCTCTGTGAATCTAAGCGCAAGGCTGTGTCCGCTGGAAGGATAAATCCAGATATTGATAATTGAAAGAGTAATGTATATTAGTATACCGATGAATAAAAGGACATGCTCCAATTGCCGGTTGGTTTTCCTGGTGGTTACATTATGGAAAAGCGCTGCCATTACGTATATGCCTGTTGCAGCAGAGTAGTATTCAAACCATATTAAAAACCTTGTGTATACAAAAGGCTTGGTAACCAACACCATAGCGCCATACAGTATGCATACAAATGTGAATGACCATACAATGGCTTTATGCAGTGCTCCTTCAAACATGTTATGAATGTACAGCAGGACTGACAGCAACAGCACAATTAGTGCCAGATACTCCAGGCCTATTGATATTGTCCATGAGAGTTCAGGAAATATTATCATTATTGTTTTTTCATTCATTATCAGCATACGGATCCCGCTGCAAAGACATATCAGCGAAAACCACAGCAAATCATACCGCCTGCAAAAGAAGAAGAACATACAGCCGATGAACAGAAAAGCTGTGAAAGCACAACCTGCCAATATATGAATACGCTGCTGTGCTAGTGCGTTTCGTTCAGAGATCATATTATACGTACCAATGTATACAGGAAGAACTCCTCCATTATCATAGTGAACGAAATTTGAAAACTGTATAATAATATCTACTTCATCGCTATCAGGGGTAAAATAAATGGTATAATGCTTTGACAGGGGTACGGATGATTCTACAGTCTTTCCCAAAACTCCGACAGCCGGGTATTCTCTGCCATCTATGAAAAGACGCTGTGAATACATAGCACTGTACGAACTAATGCCGTATATCTGCAGGCCGGAAGACAGTTTGACAGTTATTCTATATGTACCAAAAGTCCCGGGGCAAAATCCTCTTGTATTTGTGTCAAATACCATCGGTTCTGTCGTTATGTTTCCAGACTCAAAATCCACTGGTTCATACAACTCATTTTTGTAGTACAAAAAGCTGGTATGATAAACACAGGCAAGTCTCTCATTAAAGTCAAAACCTGATAAGTCGACATATCCGGAAGAGGCATCTGCAACTTCCTGTTTTATATGCCGACCGAACAAAGAAAAAGCTGAAAGAAACAGAAGAATCAAAATTGACAGCGCAGCGATACGGATCAGTGTGAAATTATTTTCCATCTAAGTACCTGCCTGCATAGCATCAGCAAAAAAAAGCCTGTGTTTAAAGATAACCCCACCCCCATAAAAACCCCCGATGACAGTATATTAAAATTCTGGCAGCAGGTCAAGATAAGGCCGGAATAATGCATATGCATGCAGGAAGCTCTTAAAAGTTTTCAAATTATTTTATTGCATTAAACGTACTGTGTGTGATAGTATGGGGAAAAAGGGGGAGTTAATGTGCCGGATAAAAAAATCATATTGTTAAGTGACCATGGTGTCAACATGGAGGTCACTTCCTTTCCAAGTAAAAAGAAGGAAATGAAGGCCTTCAAATGGAATGAGATCAAGACGATAAAGATATCGAATGATGTTACAGGGTTCCTGTTCTTTAAGAAACCTACTCAGAAGCTGGAAATAATGACAACAAACCCCGAAACGCCTTCATACTTCAACCCCGTAGAGTTCTACAGGCATGAAAATGAGTTCTTTGACGATTATATAAATGAACTTAAGGAATATGCACAAAAGAAAAATATAAGGTTTGATGATAAAAGAAAGTAGCTTCACGCCGGGTTGATATGTACTATAACATCCTCAACCTTTTTAAAGTCTCTTAATCGGCGCCGTATTCTTCCTGCGATGCTGTGACTTTCATTTACGGTCATATCGCCTGGGACAGATATCCTGGCTATGACAATGTATCGCACACCGACAGGTTTTGCGGTAACGCTGTCCACATGGTCTACTCCCTCTGTAGACAGCAGTGCACTGATGATGTCATTCTTTAGCGGTTCCTCCATATCCGTGTCCATAAGAACCCGGAAAGAGCTCTTAAAGATTCTAAAACCTGTATATCCTATCCATATGGATATACAGGTTCCTACAACCGCATCCACCCAGTATATGCCCCATGTACCGAAAAGTATGCCTATAAGAACAGAAGATGTAACCAGTATATCATTTCGGTGATCTTCCGCATTGGCAAGTATAAGCAGGTTGTCTTCCCTGCTGCCAAGTCTTTTTGAGTAGATGAAAAGTGACAGTTTTATAACTATGGTACCTGCGGCTGTTGCCACCAGAAACCATGAGAAATCAAAAGAATCCTCCCTTAAAATGGACTGTATTGAACCACGCAGTACGGTAAAAGCAATGTAAACCATTGAAATGCTTATCAGCATCGAAAATATGTATTCAGCCTTGCCGTGGCCGAAGGGGTGGGTTTTGTCCCCCGGCTTGCTTGCCATTTTGTTTCCGATATAAGTCATTACTGATGCAAAAACATCCCCGGCACTGTTAAAACCGTCAGCAATCATTGCCCTGCTGCCGCTTATAAAACCGACAACGAGTTTTGCAATAAGCAGCAGTATGTTTGTCACAATACCGAGAACGGCAAGCCTTCCGGTCATCTTAAACCTGTCCAATAAACATCACCTTTGCCTATTATATGCATTTGTGCCATGTACGTCAAAAAGATTCCTAAACTGTGAAGGCGAAAATCCCGTATGTGCCTTGAAGCTTCTTGAGAAGTGACCCGCATCAGCAAATCCTGTTCCTTCTGCTATTGAAGAAACAGGCATATTTCCCAGACTTAAAAGGGTTTTTGCCTTTTCCATTCTCATACGGTTTACATAGTGCATAGGGGTTGTTCCCATGTGTTTTTTAAAGAACCGTATCAGGTAATTGGGGTGGTAGTGCAGATGCCGGGCAAGTTTTTTTACTGATATATCGCCGGAAAGGTTTTTTTCAATATACAAAAGCAGCCTGCCAAGTTTGTCTGCCTTTGCCGAATCCACTATGCTGATACCCCCCTGCTTTTTGGATGATTCAAGGAACAGAGCGGTTATTTCCATCAGCCGCGAATTTGCAACGAGCGGGCCTGAGATGGTGTCTTCCCTGCTTGCGCTTATCATCTGCCGGAAAAGCGGTTCAATTTCATCGGAGCCTATCTTTGCATACAGTGGAGTTTTTACCACATCAAACAGATCAACTTCTCCCAGCCGCGCAGTAAAGTGGCACCAGTACTTCATAAACGGTTTTGAATCAATGAATGAGTACGACTGCTTTATTCCGGCCGGCATAAGATACAGATATCCCGGACTGGGATAGTACTCATCAGGGCCTATCTTCAGCCATCCCCTGCCTCCGACTATGTAATAGAACTTGTTGTAGTCCGGTATATACCCAATGTCTCTCCAGCCTGTATCGCATTGTGTAAATGCTGTCACCAGGAGATTTGCCTTAAGACGGGCTAAATAATGTTTCAAAATGTTGTTTGTATTCACATCCATATGCAGCAGCACCCTGGGGTTAGTTATTGGCAAGCGTAAGTTAGCTTTTTCTATAGATATTCTAGCATATGGGAGATAGAATTTAAAATAATTAATTTTTCGGGAGATGATACGATGGCATATGATGTTGTAAGACCGCAAAAGACACCCGGAGACACTTCATGGTTTACACATGACAGGGTTGGCCTTTTTATCCACTGGGGCCTCTATGCACTGCCGGCACGGCATGAGTGGGTGAAAAGCAGGGAGATGATGGATGATACGCAATACCGGAAGTACTTTGAGCATTTTGACCCTGACCTGTATGACCCTGATTTGTGGGCGGAAACCGCCAGCAGGGCGGGAATGAAGTATTTTGTTGTGACTACGAAGCATCATGAGGGTTTCTGCCTGTGGGATACGGATCTTACCGACTACAAGGCGCCAAACACACCTGCAGGAAAGGACCTTTTAAAGCCGATGGTCGAAGCATTCAGAAACCAGGGTATGAAAGTAGGATTTTACCATTCACTGCTTGACTGGCACCATGCTGACTACACTGTGGACAGATGTCATCCGATGAGAGAAAATGCACATTACATTGCACAGGACAGCACCCGTTGCCTGGACAGGTATGCCCAATACCTTCATGGGCAGACCAAAGAGCTGTTAACACGTTTTGGCAGGGTGGACATACTCTGGTATGATTTTTCTGTTGCCGAAAAAGATGGTTTTGCCGGTAAGGGGAAAGAAGTCTGGAAAAGCGAAGAGCTTATTGGAATGATAAGGGAGCTGCAGCCAGGTATAATAATAAACGACAGGCTGCAGATAGATCAGGACATCAAGACTCCGGAGCAGTATATGCCCAGGGAATGGGTCAGGGTGAACGGAAAACCGGTAGTATGGGAAGCATGCCAGACATTCAGCGGGTCATGGGGTTACCACCGTGATGAGGAAACATGGAAGAGTGTTGACATGCTGGTCAAAATGCTTATAGATACGGTCAGCAAGGGCGGAAACCTGCTTCTTAATGCAGGTCCAACCGGCCGGGGTGAATTTGACCAAAGGGCGATGGACAGGCTGAAAGGAATTGGGGAGTGGATGAAGAGGCACAGCCGTTCGATATATGGCTGTACCCAGGCTCCTGAGCAGTTTAGGTGCCCGGAAGACTGCAGATATACATACAACCCCGAGTCAAACAGGCTCTACCTCCATGTATTCAACTGGCCGTTCAAGGCTATACACCTGGACGGTATGGCAGACAGGGTTGAATATGCACAACTGCTCAATGATGCCTCAGAGATACTTATGGATAAAGGGCCTGGGAAGGTTGCAGGGCCGGTGAGTCAGAAGTTTGAGGATAATGCTGTTGTATTGAACATACCTGTAAAAAAACCTGGTGTTGCTGTTCCGGTCATTGAGCTGTTCCTAAGATAACATGTTATAGATTATGTAACACTCAAATGACATAACAGATATTTGTTGTAACCTCTTGAGTGCCTGTTAAATATAATGGTAGTGAAGATATGAAACTAAAGATAAAAAACGGGCAAATTACAGAAGACTTATGTTTATTGGTGTAAAATTATTATGTATCAAGGAGGTATTGTTATGTCATTTGATGGCCACACCAAGGGGTGCGACCCAAAAATCGAACCGGGGCAGATAACCCGGCCTGAATGCTTTCCACCGCCTAATGAGCTGGTTTGCATACAGGTTCCGAAGGTATTTGACCAGGTAGCATTAAGAGACTGTGTGACAAGGAATAAGAAAATGGTGCCGGGACACGGAGTGACAAGGCCTGTATTCTCATTTGAAGGGGCAGATGAGTTTGATATTGTTCAGGTCAAGGTGATTTCCAAAACCGAAGTCGCAAAACCCTGTTACAAGAAACTCAAGCTGTTTGTGCGCATCAGGTACAACATTCATTATTCGGACGGGGTAAACCAGCTCAGCGAATATGATGAGGCAGGCTTTAACCTGACTGTCAATGAAATCTACTGTCCCAACTGCTTTGCAGAGATAGGAATGGTTCGATATCCTGCAGAAGAACCGTTTCCGGGTACACTTGATGTAGACGGCCTGCTTATCAAGGTAGAAGCTCTTCCGGAGGCATTTAACGATTCAATAGTGCAGCTTACAGGAGTGCTTTCCCTGGATATCGGTGCGTTCTTCATAGTGAAGTGCGAGTGCTTTGTACAGCTTCTTATGCCGTCTTTCGGCTATTGTCCCGTACCGCCCGAACAGGAAAACCCTGCGACCAGGACATGTACCACATTCAACAACATGAAAAAGACACCGTTTCCAACGGCATTCTTTCCAGACCAGAAATGGAACCCGCTGGACAGACCAGGATGCAGGGACTAATAAGTTGTGTAGGGCCGTGCGCAATTCACGGCCCTTTTAACCATGAATAACTACTTTATTGCATTGCAGAACCGGTCGCAGGTATTTATGCTTGAACAGAGGCTCAGGGCGGAAGGGGCGGCCTGTGAAATAAGCTATACACCAAGGGAGATTTCCAGTGATATCTGCAACATGGGGCTCAAAGTACCGGAACATGAGCTGCAGCATGTACTGAGGATTGCACAAAGCTCCGGTTTTACTGACATAATGGTATATGAGGAAACCGTGCTTTGTGATAGAATGCAGTACACCAGATACAAAGGACAATGAACTACACTGTAACACATGGGATGAAATCATCAATGCATACGGGGCAGCTGCACAGCTTTAGAAGCTTTTCATTACATATGTTCCATGTATGTTTGCGTGAAGAGCCCCTTATATATGCATAGTTGAACCTGTCGGATGAGTAGACGCCTATCCCCTTTTCCTCACAATCCATTATAAGAAGGGTGTCCTCGTTCAGATTGACGCGGCTGAAAGATACATGACTGAAAACATCCCTTTTGGCAACCATGGTTGAACCAGCAACAAAACGCGTACGCCTGCTGCCAAGGTCGGGATACCTCTCAGCAAGAATTCTGCTTTCTTTGAAGTAAACATAATGCGATGCCTTGCCGCAGATGCCAGAGCCTGTTCTTTTTAGCGTGCTTATCAGGTCATATGCATAAAGCTGCCCGTAATAGTCGTCATCATCCATTTTTGCAACAAAGTCTCCTTCACACACGCCTATGCCCAGGTTAAGGCATTCACCCAGCGTAGTGCTCTGGTCTGTATGCATAATCTTGATGTTATTAATACCGGCATCATTTGCACTGCTTATCCATCTGTCTTTATCCATCGTGTTTCCGTTAAGCACTACTACAAGTTCCTTGCTCACATAGTGCTGCCGCCTGAAATTGCCAAACACCATATTTACTGAATCAGGCCGTTTTGTGCAAGTTATCACAGATACTGCAGTTTTTGTGCTTCTTTCTTCTGCGTTATTTCTTTTTACAATTAGCAAAAGCCTGTCCGATATATCTCTTAAAAGAGCGTCCTTCCTGAGCAGAAATACGCCGTCATGCCCTGATGTTTTACGGTAGTGCGGTATGCGTGTGTAATGGCAGGTAAGCACACAGCTGCATTCTTTTATAACATCCTCACATTCCGGCATACTGTTTTCTGTCACATCCACAAAAACGCATGGCACACCCTGTTTTTGATACCTTCGCAGGGTGAGGGCGTGTTTTTTTTGCACCTTTTTGCCGCACTCCCCTGCAACGGCAACATCAGGAATACTATCAGAAGAGTCGGCATCTGCAA
>CAYYGK010000095.1:0-9899 GCA_964471145.1 uncultured Eubacteriales bacterium
GAGGTTGTGTGTCCTGTGGCAAAGAAGCTGCGTGACATGACAGTCAGCCTGTTTCTGCATCCGACATGGGAAGAAGTGCATATTGAAAGTTGTATAGATTTGGTTAAAAAAACGCTTTTGAAACACAAAAGATAATGACCAGCTTCTGCAGCTATTTACATTGCTATAAATACTGCAGAAGCTATTTTGCATACGTTATGTCTGTCAAATGCTATAGAACTCATTAACTAAATATATCAGAGCTTAACAGGCTAGAGCTCAATAACTACAAAAAAGATGTGAGAATGAGAAAAGAAAAAACTCAAACTGAAAGGTTGTTGCTTTAATCGTAATGTGTCCACATCCTAATAACCTTTACTGTCTTATCTTCTTCAAAAACCATATATACAAGCCTGTGTTGAATATTAATCCTTCGTGAGTAATATCCACTTAAATCACCCAGCAACTTCTCATATGGTGGTTTAAATGGATTGTCTCTGATAATATCGAAAAGCTTAACAGCTTTATCTTTAAATCCGGCACTATTAATCTTTTTTGCGTCTTTTTCGGCCTGTTTAGTTAATACAATTTTGTATTTCACCAGTCAATATCCTCTTCAGAAATACATTCTTCTATTTTTTGCCTGCCACCCTCTATGATAGATTCACGCATACCAGGTATCGATAACAAATGCAACGTCTCCTGAATAGAACGCCAGTCGGATTCGGAGATCAAAACTGCACTACCGTTTTTCCCATTAATCTGTACCGGTTCAGAGTTCTTTATAGTTTCATCTAGAAGAGCGAATATCTTTTTTCTTGCTTGTGTTACTGATATCATTTTCACAGCACGCACCTCCTCGTAAATAATTATACTGTACATTATAACGTACGTCAATATGTTTATTATTTAAGCTATTTGCGTTGTAACAAAATCTTCGGCAGTCACAAAATAGTGAGCCACCAAATAGTAAGGCAAAGAAAGATCCAAATAAGGTGTATCATCAGTTTGCCTTGTCAAAAATCAGCAGGACTTTTCTCAACTGGTTTGAAGACAAGAAATGCATACCGTTCTTTGCACCTTTTGATGTCACCTTGAACCTTCAGAGAGAAAATCCGGACGTAGTACAGCCTGATCTTATAGTTATATGCGACCTGAACGAACACCTGGATGAGAACGGATAATACATGGGTGTCCCTTCGCTGTCTATGGAGATACTTTCAGAGTCAACCAAAAAAAGGACATGATTACAAAGCTGAATCTTTACATGAATGCGGGCATCAAGGAGTACTGGACAGTGAACTGTGAGAACAGGGAGATTACCATATATGCTTTTGAGGACAGTAATATAAAGCAGAACAAGACCTTCCTGACAGGGATGACGTGCAGGTCATTCATATTTGAAGGCCTTGAATTAAAGCTTGACGGATTATTTTTATAAAATACGTTAGTATCCGCTGATTGACCAGTACGAGAGCAGAAAGCCGGTTGAGATAATGCTTGCGCTATATGAATCATCAAGTACAGGAAGACCTGCTAATCTTAAATAATTGCAGTATCATATCAGAAATTCAATTTAAAAATACAATTAATAATAAGATGTTGCAATAATACCTGCCTGCATGCGGATATAATGTTTTCTATACTTAAATGAAAAGTGCAGGAAGGGGTAGAGAGAATATGACAGGAAAAGAGCGTATATATAAAACAATGAGAAAGGAAAGGGTGGACAATGTCGCATGGGTGCCCTTTTCGGGGGTGCATACGGGCAGGCTTACCGGGCACAATGCAACCGAAATGCTGATAGACGGCGACAAGCTCATGCAGGGCCTTATGGAGGTTGAGAGACTGTACAAGCCGGATGGTATGCCAATAGTATTTGATTTGCAGATTGAAGCCGAGATACTGGGGTGTGAGCTTAAATGGGATGAGAAAGGACCACCTACGGTCATAAGTCATCCCCTGTCTGAAAACAAGAAGGTTCCGTGCCTCTGCACAATTCCTGAAAAAACAGATGGAAGGCTTCCTGTGATACTGGATGTAATGGGAAGATGCAAAAGTAAATTCGGGAATACTGTTGCACTGTACGGTCTGGTGTGCGGGCCTTTTACGCTGGCGTCACACCTGCGCAGCAGCAACATATTCATGGACATGTTTGATGATGAGGAGTACGTCAGGGACCTGGTGAAATATGCAGGGGAGGTCTGCAAAAAGGTTTCCGATTACTACATTGAAGCAGGTATGGATGTCATCGCAGCGGTTGACCCGCTTATATCCCAGATATCCCCTGAGCACTTCAATACCTTCATCAGTGAAACATATACCGATATTTTTCAATATATAAGGTCAAAAGAGGTGTTTTCTTCATTTTTTGTGTGCGGGGATGCTACAAGGAACCTTGAGGTAATGTGCCAGACAAAGCCTGACTGTATTGCGGTGGATGAAAACATAGAACTTACAGGGGCAAAGAATATCACCGACAAATACGGTGTAGTTCTGGAAGGCAACATACCGCTTACAACGGTAATGCTTCACGGCACACAGCAGGATAACATGAAGTATGTTGTGGACCTTCTGGATTCTGTATCACATGAAAACCTGATAGTATCACCGGGCTGTGACATGCCGTTTGATATACCGCCCGAGAATGTAATCGCTATACAGCAGGCCATAAGGGAGACAGACAGCGTGAGGAAAATGCTTGAGAATTATGAAAAAACAGAAGAGGAGATGCCGGATATTGAACTGCCCGATTATGAAAACCTGAAAAAACCGCTTGTAGAAGTTTTTACACTTGATTCTGCTACGTGTGCAGCCTGCACCTATATGATGGATGCTGCAAAGAATGCTAAACAAAACTTCGGGGAGCACATAGACGTTGTTGAATACAAGTACACTGAAAGGGAAAGCATAGCCCGGTGCAGGAAGATGAGTGTCAGGAATCTGCCCTCCATGTATATAGACGGCAAGCTTGAGTACGCTTCACTCATACCAAACAGAAGAAAGCTGTTTGGCAAAATAGAAGAAACACTAAAGAAATACAAATAGCATTGCCCGTGAAAGGAGCTGTTTTTTTGGCATCCCCTAAAAAACTATATGTAGTCACAGGTTTTCTGGGAGCGGGCAAGACAACCCTTATGAATAACCTGCTCCAGGTTTTTTCGGACAGAAGGGTTGCGTTGATTGTTAACGAATTCGGCGCACAGGGTGTTGACGGCGAATTGTTGGAAAGAGATGGAATGAGGATTACCGAAATAGTAAACGGGTCGATATTCTGTGTGTGCCGCTCCGACATGTTTGTAGATGCGCTGGTAAAAGCTTTGGGATATGACATTGAATACCTGCTTGTTGAAACTTCAGGACTGTCCGACCCATTGTATGTCAATAAGATACTGGACACCGTTCGTGAGCTTTCAGGGCAGGAATACGATTACCGCGGGTGCATTACTGTAGTTGATGCGGCAAATTTCCTAAAGGTGCTGAAAACAGCTGTTCCCATAAGAAGCCAGATTGAACAGGCCGACCTGATACTCCTGAACAAGGCGGACCTTGCAGACAGTGAACAGATTGAAAGTATAAAAAGGGAGATAGAAGGCATTAATCCTGGAGTGCCTGTCATGAAGACCAAATACTGCAGAATAGAAAAGGTATGGCTTGACGGGTTGCCTTCAGATAAAAAAGGCAATCTGGTAAGGGCAGTCAGAAAAAAGGTGATTGGAACCCGGAAATTCCTTATAAATGTGGACAGAGCCTACCCCAGAGATATGATGATAAAGTGGGCAAAGAAAGCAATAAAGAGCGTATACCGCATAAAGGGATTTGTAAAGCTTGAAGAAGGCTGGTGTTATGTTGATGCAACAGGAGACGAGGTAAGCGTTACACCCAAAGACTCCTGCAGCGGCAGTTCCTGTCTTGTGGTACTTGCAGCAGGCAACATGCCCGCAAGGTCTGAAATAGCAGGAAACTGGGAAAAGGTCTTCGGGAGCAGTCCCCACCTGTCGGAAGGATGATACATGTCAACCATATGATACTATCTCTTGACGGTCGTACACAGCCTTAATGGTTTTGCCGGGGGGAACAACAAGGAATTCATCACTGTTCCACTCCCCTTCAACAAGTGCCCTTATAAGGCGCATGTCACCACGGATGACTTCAAGCTCCCTGCCTTTTCTAACTGCTTCCGCTTCCATCTTTTTTCTAAAGCCCGGATGTTCTGTCCCCGGCATTTCAATATATATTAGACTGTCGCATGAAGGTTCTGGATTGAGGGTCTGCCACAGGTATTTTGCGTTTTCCTCCCCGTATTTTTTCACACAATCATCGTACGACATGTTGTAGCCCAGGAGTTTGCCGGATTCTGTTTCCCTCAGATAGTCATCACCCCTCTCCATGTATCCTGCACAGCTCCATTCGGCACTCAGCTTGTCTGAAAAGTGCCTCAGGAACTTTTCCTTTGAGCCCAGGAAGATGGTACAGCAGTCATGAGCCCGGGGGATAACAAGGGGGATATGCCCTGCCTTAAGACCCACCACCGAATTTCCGCACAATCCGAAACAGAGAAGAATGGCATCATAGACGTCAGTCTTTTCAACTTCATCTATTTTCTTCTGTATCATGTCTTTAAGGTTTTGTGCATCCTCATGTGCTGCCTTTGGCGTAAACTCAGGGTCTATGGTGTTTTTTGATTGTGCCGTTGCAAGGCATGACTCCCTCAAAAAAACCTCGCACCCTATAAGTTTAAATTTTTTCATGTGTATATTGTAGCAGAAAGACAGTATTGTTTATATAAAAATTATGTGTATTTGTCATTTAAAAAGCTGGTGGCAGAGTTACTATAAAAACAGCTCCGCTGTCTGAATTGCATGCCTTAACCTGGCCGTTATGCCTTTCAATTATTGTTTTTGTTATGGCAAGACCAAGACCGAAATTGCCTTTCTTCCCCTTGTGAAAACGGTTGAATATGTTTTCTATATCTTTTTCATCAAGGCCGGGCCCGTCATCCGAAATAACTATTTCTATTACTTTGTTGTCCTTAACCCGGGAAACTGCAGCAACTCTGCTTTTTGCATATCGAATGCAGTTGCTCAGTATGTTTACCACTGCCCGCTGAAGCTTTTCTTCATCCCCACTCATATCCAGATTTCCATGGTTCGTCTCAAGACTTAGTTCTATACAGTTTTTAAATGCTATGGCTTTTACTCTTTCGGTGCAGGAATACAGAAAGTTTTTAAGGTCAAAGGTCTCAATATTGTAGGTTTCCTCTATGGCATCCAGCCTGGACAGGTAGAGAAGGTCATCCACAAGCTTGCTGAGATTCCGGGTTTCCTCCATTATTATGTCTGCAGCCTTTTTGTCATCTTCCACAACACTGTATTTTATACCTTCCGCATAGCCCTGTATTGACATGAGCGGGGTCCTTAATTCATGAGAAGCGTTTTGAAGGAATGTCTTCCGAGCCTTGTCATGTTTTTCAAGTTGGTCTGTCATAAGGTTGATATTGTTCACAAGCTGAGATATTTCATTATCGGCCTCAACTGTTATCCTTCTACCGAAATTTCTCTCTGCCAGAGTCCTTACATGGCGGTTCAGTGAAGTAAAGGGGGAGGAGATCCTTTTGGATAGGACGGTTGAAAGCACTGCTGTTGCAACAGCGGACAGAACAAGAATGACAATAAGCATAATATTGATGGAAAACCTGATGTGGTTTATCTTTTCCAGGCTGGAGTAAACAATAACCCAGCCCAGATTAAAGGGGTTATTCTGTGGTACCTCTTTTAGTACGGCAAGGTATTTTGTGCCGGCAATATTGAATTTAAAGCTGCTTTTTTGGGTTCTGTCTTTCATACTGAAAATCTCTTCAGATATTCTGGGCATCAGGTCTGATGGTACATCCTCCTCTGTGATGAAAGGTGTTATCACCTGCAGGTTCCTGTCCAGCAGAATATACTCGGCATTAATCATTGACAGCGGTTCATTTAAAGACCTGTGTGCCATCATGTAGGAGCGGAAGAGACTGTCCGTTGAATTCTTTCTTTTCCCCATCTGGAACTGCGGCAGTTGTTCTATTGCTGTTTTATGAGTTTTTAAAGCAATGTCGATTAGCTGATACCGCAGTTCCATTTCCACATATTTCTTTGCCGTAATATTAAACGCTGCAGCTGTCAGAAGTATCATTACTGTTATTGTAAGCATATTGAACCTGAAAATTCTTCCCTTAATTGTTGTTCTTTTCATCTGCCTTCAGCCCCGTCCATGATTTTGAATCCAAAGCCCCACACTGTCTCAATTTCAAGGATTGACCCGGAGGATGCTATCTTTTTTCTAATTCTCTTAACCATGTCATCCGTAGCCCTGGTTTCCACATCATTTTCAAAGCCCCATACCTTGTCAAGAAGCTCATCTCTGCTTACAGCCTTGTTCCTGTTCCTCGCAAGATAGAAAATTAAATTGAATTCCATAACCGTAAGCTTAAGGTCGCTGCCTTTAAACACAGCCTGTTTTGTTTGGGGGAGCAGGGTGAGGTCACTGATTCGAATTTCACTTGACGAATCCTCCTTTAGCTTCCTGTCATATTCGATTCTTCTGAATATACTTTTTACCCTGGCTATAAGTTCCATGGGGCTGAACGGCTTGGTAAGGTAGTCGTCCCCGCCCAGGGTGAGACCTGCTACTTTGTCGGGTTCACTGTCGCGGGCCGAGACAATAATTATTGGCACACTGCTTTTCTCACGGATGGATGAACACAGTGAATACCCGTCAATTTCAGGCATCATTATATCAATAATAAGCATATCTGCAGGCTTTTTATCAAAGGCTTCAAGTATGCTCCTGCCGTCCTGGAAGGATTCCACTTTAAAACTTTCCTTAATTAAAAAAGACTTCATTATTTCACATATTTTAATTTCATCGTCTGCAATGTATATGAGTTTCTTGTCCATTTAGCATCTCCCCCTGCATATACTCATATAATACCACATTTGTTTTTAAATGAGATGTTCTTTAATAAACTGCCTCAATTTTGCCACAGTTCAGCGGGGATTATTAAGGGCCCGCAGGTGTAGAATAAACCTGTACAAACAAAAACAATAGTTAAGGAGTTGATGTTTGATGAAGCGAAGAGGTATGATAATTGGTCTGGCAGTTTTGGTTGTTGTTGTCGCAGCATCTGCGGTTTTTGCAGCCGGCAGCGGTTCAGGCGCAGAGCCTGACGAAGGCATTGTAAAGCCTCCCTTTGAGGGAAGGTGCCTGTGTGCAGGGCAGGTTGAACTCACTGAAGAGCAGAAGAGTGAGATTATGGATATCCACAATCAGATTGCTGAGCTCAAAAAGAAAATTGTTGACAAGTATCAGAGCTATGGGGCAATTGATGAAGAAACAGCCGGCAACATCAAAGCCAGGATGGATGAACGTGTCCTGAAGATGGAAGAAGAGGGCAAAATCTCCAGCTATACGGGAATGAGAGGTCGACGGTCTTTTAAAGCAAGGGGCAAGAGAGGACTCTTTAACCCTGATTTTCCACAGCAAGATTCCGGTCAATAGCCTCAGCAACTATATGCGGTCTCTTATTTGAGCCGCCTGTTCTGTGATGCTTGAATTAAGGTTAACAACACAACCGGACACAACAATTGACACCTCCGTACGGTATTTATATAATTCCGTACGGAGGTGAATGTATTGACTGACAACACCATATTCAAACTGCTTTCTTAATGCCGGGTATTTTCCAGATTCATTTGAGCAATTTACGTTGACAGCACATACAAAATATAGCATTTAATTACAAGGCAGCTCAACATTTAGTATGACTGCTGGAGATTTATGTTACAACACAGGTAGCTTCATTTGCAAATTAATTGACAGATGCTGTCCTCTATGCTATTATAAAATTATATTTTAGATTTGCGTAAAATGGAGCTGATTATTTTGTACATACAAAGAAAAATTGAAGAAAAAATTCTAAGTATAAACAATACATTTCCTGTTCTTATGTTGTCAGGACCCAGGCAGGCAGGTAAAACAACACTCTTGAAACGACTTAGTGAAAACAGCAGAAAATATATAACTTTGGATGACCCAAATGACCGCTTGTTTGCAAAAACAGAGCCTTCGGCATTTCTGGAACGATATGCTCCACCGGTTCTAATTGATGAAATACAATATGCTCCTGAGTTATTCCCATATATAAAAATGCATGTTGACAGGTGCAAAAAAAACGGAGAATTCTGGCTGACCGGTTCACAAATGTTTCATATGATGAAAAATGTTTCTGAAAGCCTTGCAGGAAGGGTTTGCCTCATCAATCTTTTTGGTTTGTCAAACAACGAAATAACAGGTACCCTATATAACGAGTTTACAACCGACAAAAGTGAACTCCTGAAACGGCAGAAAAACGCCAGGTATATGACTTTACCAGTTGTTTTTAACAGAATTTACAAAGGTTCTATGCCAAGGGTTTATGAACTGGAGGGAATAGACGTTGAAGATTACTACTCTTCTTATGTTCAAACATATTTGAACAGGGACATAAAGCATTTAACGCAAGTAGCAGATGAGCTTGCCTTTTATCGGTTTTTATCTATTGCCGCTGCAAGAACAGGTTCAATGGTTAATTATGATATTCTTGCAAAAGAAGCTGAAATTTCAGCACCAACGGCTAAGCAGTGGCTTTCTGTTCTGGTGTCATCCGGTATAGTGATATTAATTCGGCCATATCATAACAATGCACTGAAACGTGTTGTAAAATCTCCGAAAATGTTTTTTTTGGATACAGGATTGGCAGCATATCTGACAAGGTGGCCGAATGGCAAAACGCTTGAAAAAGGTGCAATGGCAGGGAAGTTCTTTGAAACCTATGTAGTTTCCGAGATATATAAAAGCTTTACCAATGTAGGCAAGGTACCTCCCTTGTTCTATTACAGGGACAGTAACACAAAGGAAATTGACCTTATAATCCAAAAGGAAGGAACACTTTGCCCTGTGGAAATTAAGAAAAGTGCCAATCCCAAAGGAGCAACCAGAAATTTTCATGTCTTATATCCTGTGGAAAAAGCTGAAAATACAGATGACATGTTTGAAGGTTTGAAAATGGAAATAGGAATGGGAAGCGTTGTTTGTCTTGCAAATGACCTGCGACCCGTTGACAAAAAAAACTGGATTGTACCAGTGTGGCTTATATAATAAGATGTAATGCAGCTGGCAAGGGGAGAGCAGAGGATATCAGTCAAATTTAAAAATAAATAATTTGAATGAAATACAAGTTCTTAAAGGGAGGTGGTATTATCATTTCACCGGTTATTTTAAAGCGGATTGCGGAAAACAGGGAAGAAGAAAACTATGAGTTCAGGGCCTTTCTTAAAAACCAGGATGATAAGGAAGTGGACAGGCTTGTTCACAGGTACCATAAGGAATTGTATTCAGAAGAGTTCTGCAAAAGCTGTATGAACTGCTGCAGGGAGTACAGTGTTGAACTGGATGACGAAGAACAAAAGGCTGCAGCTGAATTACTCAAAATCAGTGTTGAAGAACTTAATGAAAAGTACTTGAGTAATGATGGGGCTAGCAGCACCTGCAGTTTTTTCAAGGATAACAAGTGCCTCATTGAGGAGGCAAAACCCGGGAACTGTATTGAATATCCTTATACTCAGAAGGAAGGGTTCGTATTCAGGCTGTTGTCAATTGTGGAGAATTACTCTGTATGCCCGCTGGTATTTGAAATATATGAGAGGTTGAAGGAGCATTACACAGTGGAATTTGAAGAATACAATAATATGGATTGGATTACATAAGAGCTGATATTATAGGTATGCTTATCTTTTTCCTTTGTTTGGCATTGCCCAGCTGGAAACACAGTTTTTTGGAAAAATTATATAACATATAGACATATTATTATATTAACCCATAGTATGGAGGGTTTGAATAAG
>CAYYGK010000096.1:0-9895 GCA_964471145.1 uncultured Eubacteriales bacterium
GGAGTGAGAAAATGGACATTAAAAACAGGCCGAAAAGGAAGAGGAAAAATCAGCTGCCTGCAGGTGTTGCTCTACTGGTAGTTTTAATTATAGCAGGTATCTTACTGGATGGCTCTTCCTCTATGCTGGCAATTTACTGGATTTTTGGGATTTCCTTTGGCTTCGTTCTGCAAAAATCCAGGTTTTGTTTTACCGCTTCCCTGCGAGACCCTGTCCTTACAGGAAGTACTTCTTTAAGCAGAGCTGTAATAGTTGCATTTGCCACAGCTACAATTGGCTTTGCCGCAATACAGTACAGTGCACACCTTAATGGAAACCCGATCCCAGGTAACATTTCCCCTGTAGGACTGCACACTGTTATAGGTGCTACCATGTTCGGTATAGGGATGGTTATTGCAGGAGGATGTGCATCCGGAACACTAATGCGTGTAGGGGAAGGTTTTACACAACAGTTCATTGCAATAGTGTTTTTTGTTGCAGGCTCGGTTTGGGGAGCAAAGGACTTTGGCTGGTGGACTGATAATGTTATAAACAAAATAAGTATTTCTGATGGTGCAAGCAAGGGAGTTTTCCTTCCCAATGTATTTGGCTGGGGTGTTGCATTTTTCGGACAGTTAATACTTTTGGGTGTATTATTTATAGCTGCTGAATGGTTTGAATACCGGAAACTCAACAAGACATCATCAGATACGGAAAAAGCTAGTGAAAAAATTAAAACGGGGGTATAAAAAATGGCTGAATTCAGATTGGATTGTTTGGGAGAGGCTTGTCCTGTTCCTCTGATAAAGGTTCAGAAGAAAATCGAAACATTAAATACGGGAGATATTCTCATAGTAGAAATTGATCACAGCTGCGCTATGAAAAATGTTCCTGAATGGGCAAGAAAAGTAGGTTATAATGTGGAAATAGAAGAGGTTGATGATGGTGAGTGGGAATTATATATTGAAAAAACAAAATAGGAAGAAGCATTGATATGATAATCAGGAGGTGAAAGGTGTGAAAATAATTGAACATCCTTTTTATAAAAAGGTTATAAAAAATGCATGGAGTTATTGGACAGGTGCTGTTTTACTGGCAGTTTTGAATATTTCATTGTTTATTCTTGCAGGTAAACCATGGGGGATTACCGGAGCTTTTGCCAATTGGGGTGCCTGGATTTATAAGGCTGTAGGGGGACATCCTGAAAACTGGAGTTATTTTCAAAGTGGCAGCCATGCCGAATCTTTTGGACAAAGCTTTTTGACAAATGGTCTTTCAATCCAGAATCTGGGTATAATTCTGGGTGCATTACTTGCTACTCTTTTAGCTTCACAGTTTAAACTTAAAAAGCTCAAGTCCTGGAAACAGGTTGCAGCTGCAGTATTGGGTGGGCTTTTAATGGGTTATGGTGCAAGAATAGCTTTTGGATGCAATATTGGAGCTTTATTCAGCGGAATAGCATCAATGTCACTTCATGGATGGGTATATCTGGTATTTATCTTTTTAGGAGCATGGATAGGCAGTAAGCTTCTAGTTAAAGTTTTCATGACATGAATAACAATACAAAGTGCACGGGCATACCAATATGCCCGTGTACTTTTAATCGGGGGTCTATAGAATGGCAAAAAAGAAAGTTTTTTATGATGTAGTGGTAATAGGAGGAGGGCCGGCAGGCATGACTTCTGCCATATACTGTGGCCGTGCCCGCCTGAAAACGCTTCTTATTGAAAAATCCCTTATTGGCGGTCTGGCAACCTATACCAGTGAAATAGAGAATTATCCCGGATTTCCTGAAGGTATGGATGGAATTGAATTAATGAAGTTATTTGATAAACAGTGCCGAAAATTCAATGTGGATATAAAACTCACTGATGTAAAAGATATAGGAATTGATTGTGATCATAAGGTGGTTTCTACATTCAGAATAGATTATTATGCCAAGGCGGTTATAATAGCTACAGGTGGAAAACCAAGACTGACCGGTGCAAAAAACGAAGATAAATTTTTATATGACAAAGGCATTTCTTTTTGTGCAACATGTGATGCTGCCTACTATACAGGCAAAAAAGTAATGATTATCGGTAGTGGAGATGCAGCAATTGAGGAAGGTATGTTCCTTACCAGGTTTGCAGAAAAGGTATATGTTTCTGTAATACATGATGAAGGAATTATGGATGCCAACAAAGTTGCTCAGGAAAAAGCATTGAAAAACAACAAAATGGAATTTATCTGGAATACTGTAGTAGATTCATTTGAAGGAGAAGAAAGACTTGGTAAGGTAGTATTGAGAAATCTAAAGACAAGTGAGTTTATACCTGTAAATGTAGATGGCTGCTTTCTTTTCATAGGATATGTTCCCAATACCGATATCTTTCAAGATTTGATCAATATGAATCCGAAGGGTTATATTGTTACTAATGAAAATATGGAAACCAACATTGAGGGTGTGTACGCTGCAGGTGATGTACGGGATAAATTTTTACGACAGGTGGCAACTGCAGTAGGTGACGGCTCAATAGCCGGTGTGATGGCAGAAAAGTATGTAGAAGAGTTAAATTACATGCAGAGTGAAATCATGGAAGCAGATGGCATTGTGATGCTGTATATGTACAATGCGATTGAATCCCTGGACAGAGAATACCTGGCACGGGTCGAAAAAATAGTAAGAGACTATGAAGACAAAGTAAAACTATGCAGAATAGATATATATAAATCAGATAAACTGTGCTGCAAATTTGGATGTAAAAAAACTCCATGTGCTGTATTTCTAAAGCAGGGAGAAGTTATCAAGATAGTATACGAACTGGATGATATTGGTTCCACTGTAAATTCAATTATTAGTGAAGCGTAGTACTTTTGCAATAACAGTATCAATATCCGGGAGTGCACTCGGAAACATAATGAATGACATTTTCATGCAGCTTTCCGAGTATATGCTGCTTGTATTGCAGTATTTTGGGTTCCATAGCATACTGCAATACAGCAAAACTCCGGTCATCTTCAATAACTGCTCTAATAACCTCTTCAAAGTTCAGGCCTTTTGCCAGATAGAATGGTACTATTAAAGTACCCAATGGATTATTAATCTTCTTCACAGCTTGTTTATTGATTATTACCGGTACAGGGTATATAATTATAACTACTTATTAATACCGTATTAAAAAGTAAGGGGGAGGGATTTGTGATGTCATACCTTATAGGAATAGATATCGGTACATCCGGTACAAAGACAGTGATGTTTGATAAAGACGGGAATACCGCAGCAAGCTCAGTAAAGGAATACCCCATGTATCAGCCCAGGGCAGGATGGGCGGAGCAGGAGCCGGAAGACTGGTGGGACGCTGTTTGTGAGACACTAAGGCAGGTAGTTTCAGAAAGTGGTGTGAAGGCATCGGACATTAAGGGGGTGGGACTATCGGGACAGATGCATGGAGCGGTGCTTCTTGGCACAGACCACCATGTATTAAGAAGGTCAATAATCTGGTGTGACCAGCGCAGCTCCAGGGAATGCGGGCAGATTACATCCCTTGTGGGAGAAGAGCGGCTGGTAGAGATAACCGCAAATCCTGCCCTGACAGGATTTACGGCATCCAAGGTTATGTGGGTTAAAAACAATGAGCCCGACATATTTGAAAAGACGGCAAAGATACTTTTGCCCAAGGATTATATAAGGCTCAGGCTTACAGGGGAGTTCGCAACAGAGGTATCGGATGCAAGCGGAATGCAGTTTCTTAATGTACCCCAAAGAAAATGGAGCAGCGAAGTGCTTAAAAAACTGGGTATTGATAAATCACTGCTTGCTGATGTATATGAGTCACAGGAGGTAAGCGGAAGAATCAGCAGGGAAGCAGCAGAGCTGACAGGGCTTGAGACAGGCACGCCCGTGGTGGGAGGAGCAGGTGACCAGGCTGCAGGAGCGGTAGGAAACGGTATAGTGGAACAGGGAGTGATATCCTCCACCATTGGAACCTCAGGTGTGGTTTTCGCATTCAGTGAAAATGTGAGCATAGACCCCGCAGGAAGGGTGCACACCTTCTGCCATGCAGTTCCGGGAGCATGGCACATCATGGGGGTGACACAGGCTGCAGGACTGTCACTTAAATGGTTCAGGGATAATCTGTGCATTGAGGAGAAGAGGGTTGCCGGGCTTATGGCCACCGATCCATATGTTTTGATGGACAGGGAGGCTGAAAGGGCCGCTCCCGGCAGCGGAGGACTGGTATACCTTCCTTATCTGATGGGAGAAAGGACACCTTACCTTGACCCTGATGCAAGGGGTGTTTTTTTCGGGCTGTCGGCCAAGAGTGAGAAGCAGGATATGATAAGGGCTGTAATGGAGGGAGTGGTGTACAGCCTGAAAGACTGCCTTGAAATAATAAGGGAAATGGGAGTAAACATAGAAGAAATAAGGGCTTCCGGGGGCGGAGGAAGAAGCAGTCTGTGGAGACAGATGCAGGCCGACATTTTTGAGACGGATATCGCAACAGTAAATTCGTCTGAGGGACCTGCCCTGGGAGTGGCAATACTTGCAGGTGCCGGAACAGGGGTTTATGACAGCATACAGCAGGCTTGCCACAATATAATTGAGGTAAAGACAAAGCAGAAAGCAGACAGCAGATTAAAAGACACATACAGAAAGTATTACGGCCTTTACAGGCATCTTTATAAATCCCTGAAGGGGGACTTTAAAATTCTTGCAGAAATAATGGAGAAGGAAGGCCGCGAGGCATGACAGGCAACAACGAATTCCTGAAAGAATTCAACAGGACACGAATACTTGACTATGTAAGGACCTGTGGTCCTGTTTCAAGAAAAAGGCTTTCGGAACTTACCGGGCTTTCTCCTACGGCAGTAGGTCAGACCGTATCGGTGTTGATGGAAAAAGGTTATATACACGAAACCGGCAGCGGCGGTTCAAGCGGAGGAAGACCGCCTGTGCTGCTGGAGCTCAAACCTGGTTCATATTTTTCAATAGGACTTGACATTGATACAGGCCGCATATTTACGGTTGTAACAGATATCTGCGGCAATACAGTCTGCGAGCATTTCTTTGCGTGTAATACTGAAAATGATGCCCCGGGGGTAATTGCACAGGCAGAGAAGATGGTAGAAGGGGTTTTGCAGGAATGCCGTATTGAAACTGAAAGACTGCTGGGAATAGGTATTTCGGTTCCCGGACTTATAAAGCCTGAAACACAAAAGGTAATACTTGCACCTAACCTGAAATGGAAGGATGTGTCCACACGTAAATGGTTTGATGCCTTTGAAGGCATACCTGTTTTTGTGGAAAACGAGGCTATGGCGTCAGCAATCTGTGAGCACTGGCTGGGGAAGGCCATGCACAGGGAGAATTTTATATGCATTAACATAGCTTCGGGTATAGGGGCAGGCATATTTACAGGCGGCAGGCCATACAGAGGCAAAAGCGGCACTGCAGGAGAGGTCGGACACATAACTGTTGACAATAATGGGCCGGTATGCGGCTGCGGCAACAGGGGGTGTCTTGAAACACTGGCCTCTACCGGATGGATGACACAAAGAGCCGGAAAGGCACTTGGGCTTGCTAAAGAAGGCATGACTCTTGATAACCTCGTAGAATATGCACAAAACGGCGACAGGACAGCAGAGTCAGTTCTATTTGAATCAGCAGAATATATGGCATATGCCATATCAATACTGGTAAACATATTCAACCCTGAAATGATTATACTTGGAAAAGATTTTGTCAAGTATTCTCATATAGTAATGGGATATATAAGGGAGTCAGTGGAGAACAGGGCGCTGAAGGCACCGGCGTCGGCTGTGAGCATAGCTGCCAGCAGCATAGGCGCCAGGTCACCTGCCCTGGGAGCTTCCATAATACCGCTTAAGGCGATTTTTGGAAAACATTAAAGGAGATGATGTCATTGGATGAGTATTTCAGCAACATACCGGCAATTCAATATGAAGGAAAGGATTCGGATAATTCCCTGGCCTTCAAATATTACGACCCCGGAAAAGAAATAATGGGTAAAACGATGAAAGAACATTTGAGGTTTGCAGTTGCCTTTTGGCATACCTTCCAGGGTGCCGGCAGCGACCCGTTCGGGGAGGGTACAATGCTAAGGCCCTGGGACAGTTTGTCCGACCCCATGGAACTTGCCAGGGCAAAGATAGAGGCTGCATTTGAACTGTTTTCCAAACTGGGAGTGCCTTTTTTCTGTTTTCATGACAGGGACATTGCACCCGAAGGAAGCAGCCTGAGAGAAACGAACAAAAACCTTGATGTTATTGTTTCCATTGCGGCACAACTTATAAAGGAAACAGGAGTGAGGCTGCTGTGGGGAACGGCAAACCTTTTTTCACACCCCAGGTATGTACACGGAGCTTCCACATCATGCAATGCGGATGTTTTTGCCTATGCTGCGGCACAGGTGAAGAAGGCGATGGAAGTTACAAAGGAGCTTGGGGGATTAAACTATGTATTCTGGGGAGGAAGAGAAGGCTATGAGACACTGCTCAACACTGATATGAAGCTTGAGCAGGACAACTTTGCACGGTTTCTTCGTATGGCGGTTGATTACGCCGGAGAGATAGGCTTTGACGGACAGTTCCTGATAGAACCAAAGCCAAAAGAGCCTACAAAGCACCAGTATGATTTTGATGCTGCAGCTGTTATTGCCTTCCTCAAAACATACCATTTGGGTGAGCATTTCAAGCTCAATATTGAATCAAACCATGCTACGCTGGCCGGACATACCTTCCAGCACGAGCTGCGTGTTGCCAGGCTTAACGGAATGCTCGGAAGTATTGATGCAAACCAGGGAGACCTTCTTTTAGGCTGGGACACCGATCAGTTTCCAACAAACATATATGAGACGGCAATGGCGATGTATGAAGTACTAAAAGACGGCGGATTCAAGAAAGGCGGTTTGAACTTCGATGCCAAGGTAAGGAGGGCATCTTTTGAGCCGGAAGACCTGTTCTGTGCACATATTGCCGGAATGGATTCGTTTGCCAGGGGACTGGTTATTGCGGAAAGGCTGATAAATGACGGCAGGCTGGACCGCTTCACCGAAGAAAGGTATAAAAGCTACAAAAGCGGAATAGGCAGAAAAATCAATGAAGGAAGTGTGGGCTTTAGAGAGCTTGAGAAGTATGCCCTTGATAATGACAGTCCGGCGAACACATCCGGGCGGCAGGAGCTGCTGGAATCAATAGTAAACAGCTGCCTTTAAAACAAGGTTTGTTGCATTGAGCACTGTATTGCTGTAAAATGTTATAGAAAATTCTTGAGAGGAGAATTGTTTTGGCATACAGGCTTATTGCAGTAGATGTTGACGGAACGCTTCTTGACGATCGCGACAGTATAACCTCCGGTACGGGTGAGGCTTTAAATAAAGCTGTTAAAAACGGAACAGTGCTGACCATCTGTACCGGCAGGCCTGTCCAGTCCGCCCGGCCGCTGGTTGAAGAGCTTGGAATTGATGCCCCGTTTATTACATATAACGGTGCTATGGTCGTAAAAGGCTTGTCCGGGGATATAATGTACGAGCGGTGTCTTGAACATGATGATGCAGGCATGATTTACAACCTGGGACAGGAGTATGGTACCACTGTAGTGGTATGGTCCAAAAACAGGCTTTACGCCAACAGGCTGGATGACAGGGCATACAGGTACGGAAGGCAGGCCAGGACGCAGCCGGAGCTTATGAAAGACACTGAAGAGGTTTTTGGCAAAGGCGCCTCAAAGGTACTCTGGTATGACACCGTTGAACGAATAACGCAGTTTCAGCAGCAGGTGGGTTCAAGGCTGGACAGCAATGTAAATTACCACACATCAAAGCCTTTTTACCTGGAGTTTGTTCACAGTGAAGCATCCAAAGCCATAGCTCTGGAGCATCTTGGCGCACATTACGGCATAAGCAGGGAGGAAATGATAGCTGTAGGCGACGGGCATAATGACATCTCTATGATAAAATATGCCGGCCTCGGAGTTGCTATGGCAAATGCTCCTGATGAGGTAAAGAATGTGGCGGATTACGTGACCCTTTCAAATAATGATGACGGCCTTGCTCATGTTATAGAAAAGTTCATCATTTCTTGATTTGGTCATTGATTTAGCTTTATTCAAGTGTTATAATATGAAATGACATTGGCGTTTGGGTCTTTAATTAGTCAAAAATTTAACAAACTTATTTTGCATTTTGAATCCGCAGCATAACGGGCAGAGGAGAAATTGTTAAAAAAAATACAATCTTTTAAGGGGGCGGATCAATGACGCTTGAGAGTGTAATAATAAAACACGGAAAACAGCCGGAAAACCTTATTCATATCCTCCTGGAATACCAGAACTCAAAGAACGATAATTGTCTGACAGAGGAAGATGTAAGGACGGTTTCAGAAGAGATGGGGATTTCAGAAGGCCATATTTACAGTGTTATAACGTTTTACTCGTTATTGTCGGTTGAAAAAAGGGGCAGGTATGTAATTCAGATATGCAATGATGTGCCCTGCCATGTAAATGGCTCGTTTGATGTAGTTACCCAATTTGAAAACAGGCTTGGGATAAGCGTGGGCCACACCACTTCTGATGGGGTATTCACACTGGAATACACCAGCTGTCTGGGTTGTTGTGACAAATCACCGGCAATCAGGATTGGAGAACAGGTATACGGAAACGTTACCCCTGAAAAAGTGGATGAAATAATATCTTTGTATAGGAGGAAGTATAATGAGTGCAAAGAATAACAGTATGACGCATGCATTGCTCAGTGCCAGGTGCGGGATTATCGACCCTGTGAGCATTTATGAATATATTGAGGCAAAAGGATATGAAGCATTGAAAAAGGCCCTTAAAATGAAACCTGTGGAGATTGTGGAAGAAGTCAAGTCATCAGGTTTAAGGGGAAGGGGAGGAGCAGGTTTCCCTACAGGCATAAAAATGGAAGCTGTGCTTAATGTAAACGAGCATCCAAAATATCTGGTATGCAATGCAGATGAAGGAGAACCCGGGAATTTCAAGGACAGATATCTTATGGAGAATGACCCTCACCAGCTTATAGAGGGCATGACTATTTGTGCATATGCCATGGATATCGACGAGGGCTTTATATACATCAGGGGCGAGTATAACAAAGCCATGAAGATACTTGAAAGGGCCATCGGCCAGGCAAAAGAAAAAGGATTGCTTGGTAAAAATATTGAAGGCACAGACTTTTCATTCGATATTGATATCCGGTCGGGAGCCGGTTCTTATGTATGCGGGGAGGAGTTTGCCCTGATAGAATCAATTGAAGGGAAAACCGGATGCCCAAGGAACAAGCCGCCCTATCCTACTGTATCAGGAGTTTATGGCAAACCCACACAGATAAACAACGTGGAAACATTTGCAAACATCCCTCACATTATTTCTAAAGGAGCCGATGCATTCAGGGCCATAGGTACCGAAAGCTCTTCGGGAACAAGACTTATTAGCCTGAGCGGAAACGTCAACAACCCGGGGGTATATGAAGTTCCGTTTGGAGTTACAGTCCGTCAGATAATTGATGAACCCGGCGGGGGTGTTGCTGCAAACAGGAAGATAAAAATTGTACAGCTTGGAGGAGCCAGCGGTCCCTGCATACCTGAGAGTATGCTTGACATTAAGCTGGACTATGAAGAGCTTGCAAAACAGGGCCTTTCAATGGGTTCTGGTGCGGTAATAGTTATAGATGAGCGGTTTGATATGGTTGAAATACTCAAAAATATAATGAAATTCTTCAAGCATGAATCCTGTGGCAAGTGCACGCCTTGCAGGGAGGGTATAAGGCAGATACTGAGGATACTGTACAGGTTTGACACCAACAGCGCTACCGAAAGCGACCTCAAACTGCTTGAGACACTGAGCAGCGTGATGACGCAGACCTCATTCTGTGGTCTGGGTCAGGCTGCACCA
>CAYYGK010000097.1:0-9693 GCA_964471145.1 uncultured Eubacteriales bacterium
TTATTTTCTATTTCCCTGTTTTGCCTTATAAGGCGGCAGAATCTGCTAATCCCCCCGGGGCTGGAGAACACTTCCCTGTAATCCGTATCAAACACGGCTATCCTCACACCCGTGATGGTGTGGTAGTCATCCAGCAGCCTTTGCATTTCCTTGCTGTTAAATATGACCTTCATGTACATTCTCCTTTGGGAAGCGTCGATGCTACATACATTTTATCATATTGTGAACATGAATGCTAATTGCAACTTTAAGTACTATCATTCATTCTTCACTACTGCTATAGTTTGATTATATTGAAAAATCCGAGGAGACAGCCGCATGACAAAAAGAGAACGGTGCATAGCTGCACTAAAGCACAGGTCGACTGACATCATACCTTTCCATGCCGACTTCACCATGCAGGCACATGACAAAATGCAGTCTTTTACAGGAAATCCGGATTTTTATAGGAAGCTTGGTGTACATCTTAAGTATATTCAGTACTGGGGACGGCCTGCAGAACTGCCCGGCAAAAAAAATCACTTCAAGGATGAATACGGAGTGGTGTGGAACAGGTCAGGTGCTGACAAGGATATTGGTGTTGTTCAGGATTACATTATCAAGGATTTTGACAATCTGGAGTATGTTTTCCCTGATGTAAATGAAGAAAAACTGCGAAGTGAGTATGAGGGACTGATGAGAACCAGGGAAGACTGCTTTATATTTGGGGGAATCGGGTTTTCAGTTTTTGAACGCTCATGGAGCCTTGCAGGCATGCAGGAGGTTCTAATGGCTATGGTCACTCATCCCGATAAACTAAATCAATTATATGACATGATATGCGAATACAACCTTAAAATACTGGATATTGCCCTGGAATATGACCTTGATGCCTTCTACTTTGGTGATGACTGGGGTCAGCAGAAGGGTTTGATTATGGGGCCGGATTTGTGGCGCAAATATATAAAACCGAGAATGAAAAAGATGTATTCAAAAGTAAAAGAACGGGGTCTTTTTGTTATACAGCATTCGTGCGGTGATGTTGAAACCATTTTTGAGGACCTGATAGAAATTGGGCTTGACTGCTACCAGACATTCCAGCCCGAAATTTACGATATTCAAAAAGTAAAGTCTGCTTACGGGGACAGGCTTTCCTTCTGGGGAGGCATCTCCACACAGCAGCTCTTGTCAAGGGCTACCCCGGACGAGGTCAGGGAGGAAACAATCAAAACGATAAGAATAATGTCTGAAAACGGTGGCTATATTGCAGCTCCTACTCATGCTTTGGAGTTTGATGTTCCGCCTGAAAACATCATGGCAATGTTTGATGTTTTCCAGAATCAAAGCAGATACCTCTGAATTGCCACATCCTTAATTTCCCGAATTGACAAAAACAAATGGATAAAATAAACTTAACATTAAATTCGGGTATGCGCTTATACCGTTGGGAGTTCCGGCATGAAAGTACTTCACCTTATAGGGGGGGGAGACGTAGGCGGAGCCAAGATACACGTCCTAACCCTTGTAAAAGAACTTAAAAAACACATAGACGTGAAAATCGTCGCCCTCCGCCCAGGGGAATTCGCTGACGACGCACGTAAAATGGGGATAGGTATTGAAGTTGTAAAAAGCGGCAGCATAGCAGCCGATATCCTTAAAGTAATAAGGATGGTCCGGGAGGACAAGTACACCATTGTCCACTCCCACGGCGCAAAGGCCAACATGTTTTCCTTTTTTATAAGGCGTACAACAGGTATTCCCACAGTTACTACAGTTCACAGCGACTACCGTCTTGACTACATGCACAGCGTTGTCAAAAGGTATACATTCGGTCTCATAAACACCGCAGCTTTAAGGTTTGTTGACTATTATGTCACCGTATCCCGAAGGTTTCGGGACATGCTGATAGAAAGACGTTTTAATTTTGAAAACATATACACAGTATACAACGGAATGGATTTCAGTATTCCGGTGCCGTCATACAACAGGAGGACCTTCCTTGAGAAATTTGGCGTGCTTGCGCAGGACCATAATATACTTGTAGGCATACTGGCTCGTCTTGTACCTGTAAAAGGTGTAGATACGTTCATAGATGCAGCCGCAAAAGCGGCACAATGCAATCCCGACCTGATATTCCTTGTAGGGGGAGACGGAGCAGAAAGAAGAATGCTTGAAAAAAAAGCCCGCAGGCTTGGTCTCTCAGACAGGCTCTTCTTCCTCGGATGGATAGACGACAGCTACGAGTTTTTAAGCTGCATTGATATAAATGTTCTGTCTTCGCTAAGTGAAACATTTCCCTATTCAATACTTGAAGGAGTAAGGGTCAGGAGGCCAACTATAAGCACAGATGTCGGCGGCATACCCGACCTTATTGAGAACGGCATCAACGGACTGCTTTTTAACACGGGGGATAGCCAGGCCCTTGCCCGACATATACTTTACCTTGCATCTGACCCTGAAAGAAGAAACATAATGGCGGACAAGCTGTTTAAAAAAGCCCGTTCGCAGTTCTCTCTTTCAAGCATGAGCTCAACACAGCTTCAAATATATAAGTCAATAGTGTTCAGATGGAACAAGCAGGGCAGAAAACCGGAATATTATGATGCCATACTTTCCGGGTATTACGGCTTCAAGAACCTTGGGGATGACGCGATGCTGCAGGCCATTATAGGGAGCCTTAAAAACTATAAGGACAATCTCAGGCTTACGGTGCTGTCCAGCGACCCCGTAGAGGTTAAAAAGAACTACGGGATGAACTCCATAAGCAGGGTAAGCATATACAGGATTATTCGCACAATGAAAAAATCAAAGCTCTTCATATACGGCGGAGGTACGCTGATACAGGAAAGCACAAGCACAAGGTCCCTTTTCTATTACCTGTTCATGATTTGGATAGCACAGAAGATGGGACTTAATGTAATGCTTTATGCAAACGGCATAGAACCCATAAAAAAGTATATAAACAGGAAAATTACCCAGAAGATTATGAACCGCATTAACCTCATAACTCTGAGGGAAGCGGATTCACTAAAGGAACTGGAAAGATTGGGAATCAGTAATCCCAGGATAGAAGTAACCGCAGACCCTGCTCTTAATATCCTGCCGTCTGAACAAAACACTGTGGATGATATCCTGAAACGGGAAGGCATCCCTTTTTCATCAATTTACATTGGTTTTTCAGCTAGAAAATGGGACGGTTTTCACAAGGGAGAAGAACGCAGGGCTGTAGTGACACTTGCTGCTGCTGCAGACCATGTAAGCAAAAAATACGGGGCTGTTCCCGTGTTTATACCAATGCAGCCTGGAGATCGCATAATCCTGGAAGAAATAATTTCTAATATGAAATGCAGTGGCTTCCTTATAAAAGGTCAGTACGGGGCAAAGGCTATCATGGGAATAACCGGCAGAATGGAGATAGTTATTGGTATGCGCCTGCACTCTATTGTTTTTGCCGCTGCAATGGGAGTCCCGGTTGTGGGCCTGGTATACGAACCAAAGGTAGACTCTTTTCTAAGGTACATACAGCAGGGAGATGCATCCGCAGGAAGCGTCAAGCAGCTGGATACTCAAAAATTAATGCATCTTATACAAAAGGTATGGGTTAACAGGAAGCATATAAGCAGCGATTTGCTGGCAGTTACAGAAAAACTTAAGGAAAAGGCCCTATACAACGCCAGGCTGGCAGCAGAACTGATGGAGGACAAATGAGAAAAACAGTTGAGATACTTGGTGTCAGCATTGATTCTATAACAATGGACACGGCACTTAAAAAAATTCTAGGCTTTCAGAAAGAAGAACGTCTTCATACGGTCTTTACGCCAAACGCAGAAATACTGATGGCAGCACAGAACGATACCGGGCTCAAAGACATTCTCAACAGCGCAGACCTCACGGTGGCAGATGGTATGGGTGTGGTTGTTGCAGCACGCATACTCGGTCTTGAGCTGCCTCAAAAAATCTCAGGCATAGACCTGACAATGCACCTCCTCCCTGCTGCATGCACAATGAACATCCCTGTTTATCTTCTGGGCGGAATGCCTGGCGTCTCTGAAGACGCCGCCCGAAACCTTAAAAAAGAATTTCCGGGACTGGATGTCAGAGGTTGCTTTCACGGTTATTTTGATGCACAGGAGGAAACGGAAGTTATAAATAGAATAAACAACAGCGGGGCAGCAATACTGCTTGTCGGCCTGGGGGCTCCCCGCCAGGAAAAGTGGATTTATAAGAACAGCTCACTGCTTGATGTAAGAGTCTGCATCGGTATTGGAGGAAGCCTTGATGTGTTTTCGGGCAGGAAGAAACTTGCTCCTGAAATAATAAGGAAAAGCGGCTTGGAATGGTTTTACCGCCTGTGCCTGGAGCCGTGGAGGTACAAAAGGATGTCGGTGCTGCCAGTTTTTGCAGCAAAGGTTATTTACGAAAGATTAAAGAAGATATTCAGTTGATGCTGTAGGGTCCCTTTACGAGCAGAATCACCCTGTTCTCAGCCTTAAGACCTCTCCCGTCATTCCTGGAAACCACTAGCAGGTGATTTACAGGTACCGTCTGGCCGGTTTTCAGGTCATGTTTTGTGCCAAGTCCTGAAGTAACATCAGCCAGCCCGTCACCATTTTCTCCGGATATGGCAGTTGCTGTTCCAACCCGCAAGATGATTTCGGTCCCCTGCCCGGCTGTCAGTATCTGCCCATCTGAAAGCTCAACCACCTTAAAGCTAACAGAACCTGCGGTTTCGCCGTCTTGTGCACCGGATATGGAAGCAATCTGATTTTGAAGCAAGGCTATCTGCTGGTCCACATAGCTTTTAGCAACCAGAGGGTCCTCGTCTGAACCAGGCTCGGGATTGACTGCTCTTGCAATTCCAAACAGCAGAAAAACAGATATCAGTACCCACATCACAATGTGAATCCTTCTTATTCGTGTCATCTTTTGTTACCCCCGTAATTTCATACGTCAATAAGTCCGAAGCTTATGCTTATCGCTTCATTGACCTTTTTCATAAGCTCTTTATCAAGACGCCCTATCTTGTCCCTGAGCCTTTTTTTATCTATGGTTCTTATCTGTTCAAGCAGTATGACCGAGTCTTTCTGCAGGCCATACTCATGCGCCTTAATCTCTATATGTGTAGGAAGCTTTGCCTTGTTTATCTGTGAAGTGATGGCGGAGGCAATAACAGTGGGACTGTATTTGTTGCCTATATCATTCTGTACTATCAAAACCGGGCGGACTCCACCCTGCTCTGAACCCACCACAGGACTAAGATCCGCATAGTACATGTCACCACGCTTTATTACCACTGTCTATTCCATCTCCCCAAGCCGGTCCTCATACTCCCTCTGCTGGCAGTTATCAGCATTAAGGCATATTTCGGACAGCATCATGTTGATTTCAGCCATTTCCTCGTAGCCCTTTCTCAACCTGTCCCGCATGTCCACCCTATGCTTTTCCCTGAGGTAGACCCTCATAGCCTCCCTTACAAACTGACTCCTGTTTGTCTTTTCGGTAGACACAAGCGCATCTATTTCCTTCAGTAAACTGTCCGGTAAACTTATCAGGATTCTCTTAAGTCCAGCCAAAACTACTACCCCCCAGTTAATTAGGCCTATGTACTATGTATTGAACCGGCAGTATTATGGTTGACCATTGAAGGTTAAAATATTCCATAAATATTCTAAGTCTTCCGCCACGCATTAATTATATATATCATCCAAATCAAGGTCAAATTAAGAAATCATTACGCCCTGTAGCTGAACGTCAATATCTTTATACCCCCCTTTCCTGCTTTTTTATGCTCAAAAATTCTTATTGTCCCGTTTTCCCTGCTCAAAAACATTCCGTAATTACTTTGAATCATTCAAAAACAATTGGTCTTTTATCAAACATTTAATGAGATTTCTCTCTGCATATTCCTTTGCTCCTCTGGTAAACCCACTCTTGCAGAACACCATATAGTATTTATTCTTACAGGAAAAAATCCTACCTTTTCCAACCAGATTCTCAACAGTACTTTTATCAACTGGCTCATTTCTCCATTTACATTCTGCAAACAGTACATTTTCCTTGCCGTCCAGTGCCACAATATCTATTTCTTCCTGCTTCTTTTTATATTTGTTGCTGCCCCACCACTTTCCAATCTGGTAGAAAGTAAATGGCAACATGCCTTTTCCATTTACTCTTTTCAGGTACTGAATACATACTTCTTCAAAGATTTCACCGGCATATTCAGACAAATGATCTTGAATTCTTTCATTGTACAATATTTCATACTTCTCCTGTTCAATAAGAGCTGCTGCATCAGCTACAAACCTGAACCAGAACCTGAAAAAGTTGTCATTTATCTTATATATGGATTTTCTTGATGTTTTCTTAGCGCCCGCAGGTATTTCTCTTTTTAAGATATTCAGTTCAATAAGTGTGTTAATGTAAAATCCACAATCCGTTCCAATTTTTGTAGATATTTCATTGTACTTTGTATAACCTGTTGCAACAGCTTCTATGACTGAAAAATAAACTGCAGGTTCTTTTAATGCCTGCTTTAATAAGAAATATGGTTCTTCGTGTAGAAACGCATTCTTATCCAATATGTTTTCTATAATATTATCTTTTAAGGATTTTTTAACATTAAAATATCTAAGATACTGGGGTACTCCACCAAGTACTGAATAGCTAAGCATCCTGTTTTCAAAACCATAACCCTTCAGAAAAAGTGATGCATCAAAGAAATCAAACGGTTCAATTTTAAACTGTCCGGTTCTCCTGCCATACAAAGGACTTCGATAGCCCAGTATTTCTTTTTCCATGAAACTGATATATGAACCGCAAAGAATAATAAACAGTTTGGTATCCTTCAACTGATGGTCAATCAAATTCTGTAATGCTGAAATAATCCCCTTATTCTGGTATGCCCAATACTGAAACTCATCTATTACTATAATAAGCCTCTGTATGACTGATTTTTCTCCAAGATATGAAACGGCCTTTTCAAAGGAATCAAAACTGTTAAAGAATTTAGATGGAATTTTTTTTAGTATCAAGTCTGAAAACTTATCCAGTAAAACCTTGCTGCTGTATTCTTCTGCAGCAAAATAGACTGCATTTTTACCCTTTAGAAATTGAGTTATCAGAAAGGTTTTCCCAACCCGGCGCCTCCCATAAATAATGGCACATTGAAATGTATCTTGATTATACATCTTATTCAGTTTTGTTAACTCTTTTTTTCTGCCTATAAACATGTGATTACTTCCTAAATCAAAATAACTTAGTTTAAACTAAGTTATTTTGATTATATGTAATCTTATTTCTTTTGTCAAATTTAACATATGATATTTCCTATGATTTTGCAATTTGCTTGTAAAAAGCAATCTCTCTTACTACTATAAATTCAGATAATTCAATACTCCGTGTATTTTATCCCCTTTTACATAAACCCTGGGGACCCTTTTCCCTATAAGACAGACAACCTCATAGTTTATTGTACCGGTTATGGAGGCAAGTTCGTCTGCTGTTATTTCATTGCCCCCCTGCCTGCCTATCAAAACCGCCTCATCTCCTGTTTTGACCGGAATACGGGCATCAGTGACATCAGCCATACACTGGTCCATGCATATTCTTCCTACTATGGGAAACCGCTGTTCGTTTATCAGTATAGTGCTCTTCCCGCTCAGAAGTCTTGTATAACCGTCAGCATATCCCACAGGTATTGTAGCTATCCTGCTGTCCCTTGCAGTCCTGAATGTTCTTCCATAGCTTACCGGGGTGTTCTTATTAACGTCCTTGACAAATACAACTCTGGTTTTGAGTGACATTGCTGGTTTCAGGGATACCCTCTCCCTTCTTACCTCTTCAGAAGGATACAGCCCGTAAAGAATTATCCCCGGCCTTACAATATTCATCTTCATCTCAGGATAGTTTATTACAGCTGCACTGTTGGCAGCATGTTTAAAGGGTATGACAATCCCCGCCCTGTTAAGTTCCCTGTCTATGCTTAAAAACCTCTCATACTGCAATCGTGTGTAGCTCTCATCCTTTTCATCAGCTGAGGCAAAATGCGTAAACATTCCCTCTATAATAATGCCTGGAAGCCTGCTAATCTTTTGGATGGCCTGTATTGCACTATAGCCGGGCATTAACCCTATTCTCGTCATTCCCGTATCAACGTTTACATGGATTCTTGCTTTTCTGCCTGCCTTTACAGCTTCTCTGGAAAGCTGACCGGCAAGCTCATGGCTGAAAACCGTCTGTGTTATATTGTTTTCAAGTACCTCTCTTGCTCTTCCAGGTCCGGTATATCCAAGTACAAGCACAGGCACATCAATGCCCCGCCTCCTTAACTGGATTGCTTCATCAAGCATTGCAACAGCCAGCTTCTCAACACCGTTTTCAAGCAGTGTCTGCGCTACTTCAATTACTCCGTGTCCGTATGCATCAGCCTTGACAACACCCATAATCCCGGTATTTTTTCGGATTATCCGTCTGATCTCCCTTACATTATGAGCTATATTGTCCAGGTTTATCACGGCCCATGATCTGTCGAAACAGTAATCCATTGACTCCCCCAGCTAATTAATCAGGTATTTTCAGCTATATACTTCACAATATCCGCCCGGCTTACTATGCCCGCAAGCTTCCCTTCCGAATCCAGCACAGGTATCCTGTTGATATTATTCTCAACCATAAGCCCGGCAATTTCCTCAACGCTGTCATCCTCATAGGCGGTAATGACATCCTCCGTCATTATTTCCTCCGCCGTAGTAGCCACAAGTTTCTTAAGTTCTTCGTTATAGTGGCGGACTCCCCCAAGGTAAATAAGCCCTCCCAGTATCTCAGCTGTTGGAGGAAACCTGGGTTCAACATCCTTGTAAAGGATATCGTTCTGAGATACAATACCCACAACCCTGTTTCCCTCATTAACCACCGGAACACCGCTTATGTTGTTTTTAGTAAGAATTTCAGCAATTTCATGTATTGAAGCAATGCGTGATATGGTTACAACTTCCCTTGACATAATGTCCTTTGCTTTCATGCGTTCACACCCTTCCATGTCTTTTTTCCACCTTCAGAAATAGCCTTAATAACCACAGGGATCCTTTTTGCAATATCTGATGCAGTTATACCGTGTTCTCCCAGTTCATCAGCCGCATTATCACCTGCTGTCCCGTGTATATAAACCCCGGCCCTCGCAGCATCTGAGATACCAAGCCCCTGCCCTGCAAGGCCTGCAATAATCCCTGTCAGCACATCACCTGAACCTGCAGTAGCCATGCCCGGATTTCCGCTTAAATTTACGTAAACCATGCCATCGGGAAGAGCCACCAGAGTTCTGTATCCCTTTAATACTGTAACCGTACCTGTTTCCATGGAAAAATCCCGTGCGGTCTGAATCCTGTTATTCTGTACCTGCTTTATACTTTTTCCCGTAAGGCGGGCCATCTCACCCGGGTGAGGAGTCAGAACCGCTCCGCCCTTTATATCTTTAAGCATTGACACATCCTGAGCAATTATATTGAGCGCATCAGCGTCAAGAACCAGGGGGCACCCGGCCATCTGTATCAGCCTTCTTACAAGCCTGTCTGCCCCACTGCATGTAGAAAGCCCGGGGCCCGCAGCCACAACATCCTTACCGGGTAGTATATCACTCAGTATATCTGCAGCATTCTCCCCCATATATCCCTCTCCGTCATCCTCCATGGAAAGGACCACCGGTTCTGCCACCAGCGC
>CAYYGK010000098.1:0-9623 GCA_964471145.1 uncultured Eubacteriales bacterium
TTTTTTAATTTTACAATACCGGAGGATGATACAAAATGATAATTCACGAAGAGCTGAAAAGGTTTGATCCTGAAACAGCAAAGGCCATAGAAGATGAGACTCAAAGGCAGAGAAGAAAAATTGAGCTCATTGCATCCGAGAATTTTGCAAGCGAAGCAACACTTCAGGCCATGGCTTCCCCGTTAAATAACAAGTATGCAGAGGGGTACCCTGGAAAGCGGTATTATGGGGGTTGCGAACATGTTGATGTGGTTGAAGAACTGGCACGGGAGAGAGCCAGGAAGATATTTGGTTCAGAACACGCAAACGTGCAGCCTCATTCGGGTGCACAGGCAAACATGGCAGTGTTTTTTGCAGTGCTAAGTCCCGGTGATACCATACTTGGCATGGACCTTTCCCACGGGGGTCACTTAAGCCATGGCATGGCAAAGAATTTTTCCGGGAGTTATTTCAAGGTTGAAAACTATGGAGTAAGCAGGCAAACCCAGTACATAGACTATGATATGCTTAGGGAAAAGGCATTGAAAGTAAAACCGAAATTAATTATTGCAGGTGCAAGTGCATATTCAAGAATAATTGATTTTAAAAAATTCAGGGGAATTGCCGATGAATGCGGGGCATACCTTATGGCAGACATTGCGCATATTGCCGGCCTGGTATCGGCAGGGCTTCATCCCAGCCCGGTTCCCTGGGCCCATTTTGTAACTACAACTACACACAAGACTCTTGGCGGTCCCAGAGGCGGTATGATACTCTGCAGCAGCGAATATTCAAAGAAGATAGACAGTGCTGTTTTCCCAGGGATACAGGGTGGTCCTCTGATGCATGTTATTGCAGCAAAAGCCGTAAACCTGAAAGAAGTGCTTTCCGAAGAATTCAAACAGCGTCAAAAACAGATTATTGCTAATGCAAAGGCTCTGGCTGATGCCCTTAAAAACAATGGATACACAATTGTCTCAGGAGGTACCGATAACCATCTGATGCTTGTAGATCTTTCAGACAAAGGTATAACCGGAAAGGATGCCCAGAACATACTCGATGAGGTATGCATAACCGTAAATAAGAATGGAATACCTTTTGACACAAGGAAACCTTTTGTTACAAGCGGGATCAGAATAGGCACTCCGGCTGTGACTACACGCGGTATGAAGGTTGAAGATATGGTAGAGATTGCGGAACTTATTGACCTTGCGCTTTCAGATTTGGAAAAGAACAGAAATGTAGTAACAGGCAGAGTTGAAAGACTGCTGGAAAAGTATCCTTTATATTAAAATGGAAGGTTACCTGAATGAATCATAAAAAAGAACCTCTGGCATACAGGATGTCACCGAAAACCCTTGAAGAATTTATTGGCCAGAAAGAAATTGTAGGGGAGGGCAGACTCCTTTACAGGATGATAAAGGCTGACAGGATCTCATCAATAATACTTCACGGACCGCCTGGTACCGGTAAGACATCCATTGCCAGGATTATTGCCAATACTACAAAATCAAGTTTTAAAAGACTTAATGCCGTAACCTCTGGTGTTAAAGACATAAAGAATATTGTTGAGGAAACAAAGAACACAATTCTTAACAAAACAGGCAGGACGGTACTCTTTATCGATGAAATACACAGGTTTAACAAGGCACAGCAGGATGCCCTCCTTCCGCATGTGGAGGATGGGACGATCGTGCTTATAGGTGCGACAACTGAAAATCCATATTTTGAAGTAAACAAGGCGCTTATTTCAAGGTCTTCGGTGTTCAGCCTGGACCCGTTACATAAAAAAGACATCATAAAGATTATCCAAAATGCAATAAAGGACAGGGAACGGGGACTTGGAATGTATGACATTCAAATTGAGGATGATGCTGTCGATTTCCTGGCTGATATATCCAACGGAGATGCAAGAATAGCACTTAATGCTCTTGAACTCGCTGTGCTGACCTCGGATGTCAGGACTGATGGAAGGGTTTTCATTTACAAGGCTGAAATGGAGCAGTGTGTCCAAAAAAAAAGCATTATATTCGATAAGTCTGCTGATGCACATTATGACAATATCAGTGCATTCATAAAGTCAATGCGAAACAGTGACCCCGATGCTACGGTGTTCTATCTTGCAAGAGCGATATATGCAGGAGAGGACCCTGTGTTTCTTGCAAGGAGGATAATGATTTGTGCATCGGAAGATGTAGCTCTCGCAAATCCCAGGGCATTACAGATTGCAGTTGCTGCTGCCCAGGCTGTTCACATGATTGGAATGCCGGAAGCACGGATAATACTTTCTCATGCCGCCCTTACTGTTGCTACAAGCCCCAAGTCAAACTCCGCTTACACAGCTATAGATAAAGCACTTGAAGATGTAAAGACAAGACGCACCGGAGAGGTGCCGCTGCATCTTCGGAATCCGGTTACTGACGGAATGAAAAAGGAAGGTTACGGAAAGGGCTATAAGTATGCACATGACTACCCTGGAAATATCATAGACATGGAATGCCTTCCCGAAGAGATAAGGGGTACAGTTTACTATAAACCCACCAGTAATGGCTTTGAATTAAGAATAAAGGACTGGCTTGATTCAAGAAGAAAAGGGAAAGGGGAATAAGGGATGTTAAGAAGGGTATTTGCCTGGATACTGATAGCAGGTTTTGTACTGCTTGTGTCAAATATATTGTTTATAGGGTGGAAAAGGGAAGCCTGTGCATATGTTTATCTTGTAATTGCTGCATCGTTCTTCATATTCAGAGTATACGGAAGAAACAGGTCAAACAATGCAGAAGAAGAATAGTTTAAGAATATATTGGGAAAATACACGATGAGTCAATATACCTTTCAGACTGACGGCAGATATGGTTAATCATTTCTTTCCGTAAGGTTTTTGAATACGTGCAGGTCTTATTGACAACTTCAAAAGGATAATTCGCAATTTCACTTAACGGACGCATCTTTCTGATTCTTTCAAGATAACAGGAAGGCATTCTGAAAGGTCCTGTTGTCAGGTCATACACTCTTTGAGAATCCACTTGACTGAATATATCATGGAGTAATTCCGTGTAGGCCTCTTTCCATCCTTCAAACCAAATGACAGGATCTATGCAGATTCTCACCTTCCATCCGTCATCTATTGCAGATTTCATTGATTCAATTCTTGCGGGTATCCCTGGGGCTTTTGACTCATACCTGCTGGCAGCAGCTTTTGGAGATAAGGACCAGGAAAGAATTATATTGGATGATGGTTCAAGGCCGCTTATTGATTTGTAGTTGGCACTCCTGGTCCTGATTTCTATAAGAGAGCCATTTCCAAATGTACGTGTATTCTCAATCCAGTACCGGCTAAACTCAAGCAATTGTTCCATTGCGAGCATATCACTGTCATAGGATACCGGAAGATATATTGCTCCTTTTTGTAATTCTTGTTTAAAAGAAAGGATAAAGTCGTCCTGATTTACAAAAACAAGTATGTTTGCCGAACTATAGCTTCCCTGTAGATAGCAGTATTCACAGTTGTATATACAATTTACTATCGGAGTAGAATAAAACGGCCTTAAGTTACCGGGATTGTGACAGTATGGGGACCCCTTAAAAAGAAAGTTTTTGTGCTTTACTGCAAGTATAAGATTCTGAGACTTTTTCTGCATAAGGTAGTTCTGGCCGTATCCGCAGAAAATATCTTCGTATTTAGAAATTTCAACAGATACAGATTTGTATGATTTTTCAAGAATTCTTTGAGCGGTCTTGAACTTCAGGGCATCACTTTCATAGTATATATGGAAAAGGGGCGGGTTAAACAATGGTCTGCTCAATTTGTCTGAAATATTCTTTCCCCTCCCTTTTTGTTTTTGCTGATGTATTTTTGTACTCTTGTAACACCAATAGGCTTCCCGACTTAATAACACAGTATTTTGCAAGTCTAAGGAACTTTGAGTGCATTGCGCAAGTAAGCCTAAGCTGTTTGGATATATTGCAGACAAGTTCCATATCAGCATTAGAGAGAATATCATATTTTCGGTAGAATGTTTCATTTAGCTTTGACTTGTTTTCAAGAAAGGATATTACGGTTTCAGTGTTTTCAGCTATGATGCCGGATACATCCGAGGGGCGAACATTTGTATTGCCAAGATGGTCGGAAACAAACTTTATGCAGAATACATTGTCACGAGATAGAAATCTTAAGCTGCTTTCCATAAATCCTGCAGCTTCCATATCAACAAGAGTGGCTTTGATATTCTCCTGGCTAACGGAGACCGGATAATCAAAAGATTCAATTGATGTTTCCTTAAACTTTGACGGAAACAGCAAATCAGAGAAGTATTCCTTTCCGGTTGAGTGATTAATAATTTTGTTGCACAAAAACCCTTTCCCTGTAGGAATACTCTCGTTTAATGTACCGCAAATACCTGCATTAACGGCTATATCGGCATCAGAAACCATTTTTTCAGACAACAGGTATGTAGTAGATACGGCAGCATTCAAAACGCCGGTACCGCTTACCGATAACACTGCTTTTTCAGAGGAATATATATTGAAACCGTAATTGCTGTCTTCCTTTTTAAGTCCCAATTTCTCAATAAACGGAAGAGCTTCACAAAGCAGTGCAACAGTTATAAAGAACATTTTCAATTGGCCTTCTTTTTAAAAGCCTTTTTTTCTTCATCTATAAGGTCTGAAAGGGTTATACCGTCAACAGCACTGTTTATTCTTTCGCTTATATATTTCCATATGTGCCGGGCAGTGCAGTTTTCAATCCTGTCACACTCTTCAGCAGGGCTTGTGGATATACACTCAACAGGTGAAAGTGATCCTTCAATTGCTCTTAATATCTGACCAACAGTTATACTATCTGGTTTTCTTCCAAGAACATAGCCACCATGTGCCCCTCTTATGCTCTTTACAAGGCCTGCATTCCTGAGCAGCTGAAATATGTGTTCCAGATACTTGTCTGAAATATCCTGCCTTTGAGCAATCATTTGAATTGACAGAGGTTTTTTCGGATCACTGGCAGCAAGCTCCAGCATTGCTCTGAGTCCGTATCTTCCTCTTGTAGATATCTTCACAATTCACACCTCCCGGGCGAATTAACAGAAAAAAGTACTAATTCTAATTATATTAACAACCAATTGACATGTCAACATAATTCATATAATATAAATAGGAAATATTAGAATAGGGCTTAATAATAAAGGAAAGGCAGGTATCGGCATAATACATGAGTAAAAGAACAGTTTACCTGGATCATGCAGCAACAACTCCTTTAAAACCAGAAGTAATGCAGGAAATGACACCTTTTTTTGAAAATGAGTTTGGCAATCCATCATCATTGCATACTGCCGGAAGAAGTGCAAGAAAAGCAGTTGAAAAAGCCAGAAAAAGGACTGCTATGGCTCTAAATGCAGAGACTGAAGAGATATTCTTTACATGTTCTGGGACTGAAGCTGACAACTGGGCAGTAAAAGGAGCTGTAAAGACATTTGAGGAAAAGGGAAGGCACATTATTACAAGTGCAATAGAGCATCCTGCAGTTATGAATACCTGTAAGTATTTGCAAAAGGCAGGGTGTGAAGTTACTTACCTGCCTGTCAGTGCGGAAGGCATTGTATCACCTGATGATGTAAAAAGAGCTCTCAGGAAAGACACCGTACTTATAACCATTATGACAGCAAACAATGAAATGGGAGCTATACAGCCTATAAAGGAGATTGCAGATATTGCACAGCAAACCGGAGTAGTTTTTCATACCGACTCTGTACAGGCTCCAGGAAGCATAGATGTTGACGTAAAAGAAATGAATATTGATATGTGTTCAATTTCTGCGCATAAGTTTTATGGCCCCAAGGGAGCCGGTGCCTTGTACATAAGGAAGGATACTCCTGTACATTCATTTATACACGGCGGAGCGCAGGAAAAGAGAAAAAGGGCGGGTACTGAAAACGTACCTGGAATAGTGGGACTTGGAAAAGCACTTTATCTTGCATGTGAAAACCTTGATAAACATATAGACAAGATGACATGTTTGAGGGATGAAACAATTGAAAGAATTGAAGATAGTATTCCACATGTCAGGCTAAATGGTCACAGGACAAAAAGGCTGCCTGGCAACGTCAATTTCTCTTTCAAATACTTAGAAGGGGAATCACTGCTTCTTATGCTGGACTTGAAAGGAATATATGCTTCTACAGGTTCAGCTTGCAGTTCAGGTTCACTTGAGGCTTCACACGTATTAACGTCCATGGGGCTTTCACACGAGACGGCGCATGGATCACTGCGCTTTTCGTTTGGTGAAAATAATACGGCGGAGGATATTGATTACCTTATGGAAGTGCTTGAGCCTGTAGTAAAAAAGCTGCGAAAAATGTCTCCGCTTTATAATGAATAATGAAGAATATTTACCTATATGTGGAGGAATGTAAGAATGTACAATGATAAGGTAATGGAGCATTTTATAAACCCGAGGAATGTGGGGGAGTTAGAGAATCCCGACGGGGTAGGGCAGGTGGGTAATCCCCAATGCGGTGATATAATGAGAATGTACTTAAAAATAAAGGATGGTATCATTACCGATGCCAGGTTCAAGACTTTTGGATGCGCGGCCGCAGTAGCCACAAGCAGTATGGCAACAGAACTGATTAAAGGAAAAACCATAGATGAAGCTCTTAAGATAACAAACAATGTGGTTGCAGAATCCCTGGACGGGCTTCCTCCAGGGAAGATGCATTGTTCCAGCCTTGCAGAGGAAGCAGTAAAAGCTGCAATTGAAGACTATATGGAACGAAAGAGTATGTTAAAGGACTGATATATTGAAAAAAGCAAGAGTTCTTGTTGGTCTGAGCGGGGGAGTTGACAGTGCCGCTGCTGCTGCAATACTCATTGAAAAAGGTTATGAAGTAACCGGTGCTGTAATGAAGTTATATTATAATGACAGCAGGGTAGAGGACATGGCAGCTGAAACAGCAAATGCTCTGGGTATAAAGCTTCTTGTTTATGATTTTTCAGGTATATTTAAAAGACATATAATAGAGCCCTTTATTAAAAGCTATCATGCGGGAAGAACACCAAATCCCTGTATCGAATGCAACAGTTGCATAAAATTTGGGTCACTTTTTGAAAAATGCATCGAACAGGGGTATGATTTTCTTGCAACGGGGCATTACGCAAATACTGAGTACTGTAATGGCAGATATTTATTAAAGAAACCGGTTGAAAAAAAGAAGGATCAGACATATTTTCTATACAGATTAAACAGACAACGACTTTTTAGAATACTTTTCCCGCTGGGTTCATATACAAAGGAACAGGCAAGAGATATTACTCACAGTATGAATATCCCTGCATCAAAACGAAAGGATAGCCAGGAGATATGCTTTGTTGCAGACAGAAGCTATTCCAGTTTCATAAACACGGAATCCGGATTTGAGGCTAAGCCGGGTTATTTTGTTGACAAAAAAGGCAATGTACTGGGAAGACATAAAGGTATTATCAACTATACGGTGGGACAGAGAAAAGGTCTTGGAATATCAAAAGGTGAAAGGATTTATGTCACAGGATTAGTTCCTGAGAGGAATGAGGTTGTTCTGGGCAGGAAAGATGATACCCTTTCAGACAATCTTACTGCTTCCAACTTAAGATTTATACCTTTTGATACATTGTGCGAAAGCATGAAAGTCACGGCAAAGATCAGGTATAATGCCAAAGAGGCAGATGCTGAAATAATTCCTTTGGACAACGGAAGAAGAGTAAAAGCAGTTTTTAAAAAACCACAGATGGCCATAACTCCCGGACAGTCAGTGGTATTCTATTCAGGAGATCTTGTTATAGGAGGGGGAGTTATAGAAAGTCAACAGACATGAATTCAGGTTTCCTCATACTGTAGCAGGCAGTATATTTAAAGCCTGATTGTATAAGCAATGATTTGAAATAATCAAATCTGAAGCCGATGTGTTCGGCCTTGTGAGCATCAGAACCAAGATTTACTATTTCGCCTCCAAGTTCCCTGTACCTTTTGAGAAGATTTATATCATATTTAAATGAAGAGTCATCTTTCCTGTATGAGCGGGTGTTGACTTCTATACCCTTACCAGTATATATAATTGTTTTTAAAATGGAATCAATTACATCCGGAAAATCAGCATAATATAAAGTCCTGTCGTCATAACATGAATACCTCGCTATATAATCAATATGTCCGAGAACATCGAAATCATCAAAGTTTTTTATCAAATCAAAGAGTTCATTCAGATAAAGAGAATACGCCGTATTCTTTGTTCTCCCTTCATAGTATCCTCCCATATATGGATCCTGCCTGCCAACAATATGTAAAGATGCTATTACATAATCAAAGCCATTATTCTTGATATCTGTTGAAGTCTTCTCAAGAACATGAGGCTGTAAACCTATTTCTATACCTTTTCTTATATCCAGACGATTCTTATATAAGTGCTTTAAAGCTTCCATCTCTGACAAATACAAATCATAATCAATCAGGAATTCATCTTCATGACCCGGATAGTCATAATCAACATGATCTGTTATTGAGATGCCCCGAAGACCATTCCTTATAGCAGCATCACATGCTGATGCCGGATTCAACATACTGTCGGTAGAAAATGAAGTATGGACATGATTATCAAACAAAGTATCAAACCCCCAATCTTTCCATCATAATAGATAATACCTGATTAGAGTAAATACTTCAACTATTCAGAAAACATGGTTTCGATAAGATGACTGGTCTTTAACCTGTCATGCATGAAATACCAGTTCTGTTCAATAGTAACTCCTGGAAGCCTGTAAAATCCTATATCTGTGTAATCAATCCCTGGTGCAATTTTTAACAGCTCAAATATTTTATCAATCGTAAGATCGGTACTCAGATTTTCAAACAGCATAACTGCAATCTTCCTAAGCCTTGGAATGTTTGATATGGTAAGTTTCTGTTTTATTGTTTCTTTAATGAAATCCTGCTGCACTTTTATCCTGCCAAGGTCACCATCAATATATCCTCTGCGGTACCTGACAAGGTATTCGGCCTTTTTGCCGTCCAGGACCTGCCAGCCCTTTTCCAAATTTATATACAGCTCCTGTGAGGGGTCATCATACCTCATATTAGACGGAACATAATAATATACTCCACCTAGAAGATCAACTGTTTTTCTGAACACTGAAAGGTCGATGAATACGTAATTGCTTATGCTGGTGTCAAGAAGGCTTTCAACAGTTTTTACTGCAAGCTCAGGACCTCCGCGAGGATATGCAAAATTTATCTTCCTGGTATTACCCTCTATTTTTACTCTGGTATCTCGTGGTATTGAAAGGAGAGAGAGTATGTTGTTGCTGGTATCAATGTTTGCAAGTATTATAGTATCGGTGTTGTTGTATACTCTGTCTCCGCCAAGCAAAAGAATGTTGAAAGCATCTTTGGAAGGCGGTTTCCATTCTATGCTGCTTATACGTCTTTTACTGTTGTTATCCGGTATTTCGGTGATGCCTTTATATCTGCCGTTAAAAAAAAGTACTCCTGCAATAAACAGAAAAGCTCCACCTAATAAAGCAAGCGCTATGAAGGATTTATTTTTTTTCATAGAGATAATATTCTCAAAAACGAATACTAATATTATTTTTTAAACTCAGTCTGAATTATTTCATCG
>CAYYGK010000099.1:0-4302 GCA_964471145.1 uncultured Eubacteriales bacterium
TACTGAAACTGATCCAGAGAAGGAAGACGGGCATGTTCAAAATCAGGAAGCTCTTCTAAAGTGACATTCCAGCATTCCTGCAGCAGTGATATGTCGCCGTATTTTTTTTTAAGCCAGTGCTGCCATTCTACCCTTTCATAGTTGTCATAGCAGGGTCTGGATTCCCAAAGGTATTTGGAATTGCACACTGAAGGTTCATTAATAAGATCCCACATTGCCACACGGGTTTTTGAGTGCCTTGAAACAATAGAGCTTATAAAGCGTTTCTGTGCCTTTGTGTTTCTTGGATCCAGATAGGGATTAGAACCTTCCCAAGAGGTTGGCAGGAAGGTGAAAAATGTAAAAACAATACATATGCCGTATTGGGCGCAGGTGAGTATAATTGAATCTACAGTCCTCAGTATTTCCTCGCAAGCGATTCCGTCATTAAACATTATCATTCTGTGTGCGGTCCATATTCCAGTGCGTATCATGTTTATACCGTTTTCTTTCATTTTTCTTACATCTCTGTCCCAGAGGTACATATTGGGGAGAAATATGAATTTTCTGTGTACGTCGGACTGCATGTATGTCATGCCTGAAACGGGCATTGGACTGCCGTTTTTCTCAAGATAATCCCTGCCACAGGTATAGTGGTCACCGGAATGAAGCAAATCGCTATCGTACCCCCGGAAACCGTTTGTTACTTTCCGTTGGCATTCTCCTTCAACAGTTGTCTCCGTTTTCAGCAAATAAAGCCCCTTTTCTGCAATAAAAGGCACCTTGATTGTTTCATATTTTATTTCACTTGATAGAAGCAATTCCCGTCTCTGTTGATAAATCATTTCTTCATTTCTGGTTATTGTTATTCGGAGACTGCATTTTTTCTGTAAACCTCCAAGGTTTTGATACTGTAACAGCAAAGAGGGCTGTTCGCCAGGGTAGTAGAGGCTGTATCCAGGTCTTAGGATGATTTCATATGAGCCTCTGCCTGCAAAACCTGCAAGATGCTTTATAAGGCCGATACCATCATTTTCCCAGAAGCACTTGTGTAACTGAATATTGACAAATATCCATCTTCCCCCATCAAATGCCCCTTTGAGATTTTCCAGCAGGACAATGGGTGATGCAATTTTGCTTCCCTTTTTTGTTTTACCGTAAAGAAGGGCCTCGACAACTGCGTCCATTGAACCTGAACTACCAGTATCCCCGGGTATATCACTGTTGGAGGTCAACTGGAAGGCAAGCCCCTGGGTTTTGTCCGGTACAAAGCAGTTTTCAAATCCGGAAATAAGAGGCAGGTCCGGATTAACCAGGAAGGTTTGATATTCCCTTTTCGGTATTGTGTATCCGTTGGTTATAAAAAACTCTTCATGGTAGCAGCTTTGATAGGAAAGGACCCTTGTAATATTGTTTTGTATAATGGAAAAAGGCCGTGAGAATGGTATTCCGGTACCCAGGTTAACTATACCTTTGCCATCTTCCATATGCCTTTTGAAAAAGTTCCAAAGTATTATTGGGAAAAAAGCTCCGTGAAGATTTACAACACAGTCATAAGTATTAGCTTTCATGCGGCAAATATTTTCCATACATATTATATCTGCAAACTCTAAAATACATTTTATAGATTCCATGCCAGGCAGAGCGCCTTCGTAGGGGAATTTTCTGTCATAGATAACAGCAAATTTCATTTTTTCCTTTTCTCCTTTTTTGAGTAATAGATATGCCAGAAAAGCTGCACATATAGTTAATTGTAAACACTTTGACCAATTCTTCAAGTAAACATTGAAGCAATAACTAAACTTTGATGACAAATCGCAGTTCGTGGAGATTAAGGAATCATAAGTTTATTTATCAATAAATAATTGAATTGTATAGCTGCAGGGGAGTCTATATAATGAGGATTGTTAAAGGCGTGATACATCTTGAGAAGTGAGGAGAAAATCATTGAATTTATTAATGAACGGCAATCACGTTAGGCAAATATATAAAAACAGAATATACCTGTTAATGGTACTGCCCGCAGTTATATGGTTTCTTGTTTTTTGTTACATTCCGATGGGTGGGATTGTTATAGCTTTTAAGGATTATTCTTTTTATAAAGGGTTTGCCGATAGTCCCTGGGTAGGATTTAAGTGGTTTGAAATGCTCTTTAATTCAAGAGACTTTTTCAAGGTACTGAGGAATACCATCGTAATCGGGCTGCTGAAAATGCTGTTTACTCCATGCCCTATTATACTGGCACTGATGCTAAATGAGTGTAAACAGAGGAATTTCAAAAGGGTTATACAGACAGTATCTTATTTACCTCATTTCCTTTCCTGGTCTGTCATAGCAGGACTTATGATAACCCTGCTTTCTCCCTCTGTTGGTGTCGTAAACCAGGTTATAAAAACAATAGGTTTTGAGCCCATATATTTTATGGCAAATCCAAACTACATAAGACCACTGTTTGTGGCATCCTCCCTCTGGAAAGGTGTAGGTTGGGGATCCATAATATACCTGGCAGCTATAACAAACATAGATCTTAACCTGTATGAAGCAGCAATAATGGATGGGGCCGGGAAACTCAGACAGATATGGCATATAACATTACCGGCTATAAGCAATTTGATAATCATGATGATGATTCTGAATATATCATGGATGATTCTTATCGGGTTTGAGCAGGCCTATAACCTGGTAACGCCTGCAACATACTCAAAAGGTCTTGTAACCAGCGTTTATATGTTTAAAATGGGTGTTCAGCAGATGAAATATGGACTTGGAACAGCGGTGGGCTTTTTCCAGTCAACGGTATCAATACTTTTATTGGTTATTGCAAATTACATTGCAAGACTTTTTAACAAAGAAGCCGCATTGTGGTAGAAAGGATGGGTTTAGAATGAAGAGCAAAGGCTTATGGAAAGAATCCACGTTCAGCAAGATTTTTAACAAAGTCAATAATGTAGCACTTCTTTTATTGGGAATAATTATGATTTTTCCCTTTTATACGGTACTTATAAACTCAATTTCGCCGCCGGAGGATTTTTTGTTCAAGGATATCAATCTGTGGCCTTCCTGGATTGACTGGACCTACTACAGGATTGTTTTTAATGGGGAATCAGCAATATATGACGCATACAAGGTGACTCTGTTCGTAACAGTGGTGGGAACTGCAATAAGCATGATAGTTTCTGTCTTTGCAGCTTATGCGCTTTCAAAAAAAACAATACCTTTCAGAAAGAGTTTGACATTATTAATAGTGGTTCCAATGTACTTCAGTGGAGGAATGGTACCCGAGTACCTGCTGGTAAGGCGGCTTGGACTTATAGACACGGTTTGGGCACTCATAGTGCCAAGTATGTTGTTTACCTACTATTTACTGCTTTTACGGAATTATTTTATGAATATACCTGATGAATTATTGGAGTCAGCAACTATAGATGGCTGCTCAGAGTTTATGATTGTGCCGAGGATAGTGATTCCTTTATCCAGTGCAGCGATTGCTACTCTTACCCTGTTCTATGCTGTAATAAAATGGAATACTCTCTACCACGGTATATTGTACATAAACAAAGAGGAGCTAAGACCTCTGCAAGTTTATCTAAGATGGATACTTTATGATGCCGCACTGGAGTCAAATCCCAGGGAGGTTTTGAGCCAGTTCCAGGACAAAACGTACAGGCCGCCTGGTGATGCCATAAAGGCAGCAAATATAATGGCTGCGACCATACCCATAGTAATGGTTTATCCCTTTGTGCAGAAATACTTCGTAAAAGGCGTAATTATGGGTTCACTTAAAGGTTAGTAGATTAATGTAAGCAATAGGCAGAATATAGATACTTAATACAGAATATGTATTTTGGAAAGGGGGGAGGTACTGTAATTGCAATGTCCGTTGTTTTAACTATAATATTTTAAGGAGATGAAACAAAATGTTGAAGAGAAGAAGTTATTATCTGAAAGTGTTATCCGCAGTCATTGTACTTGCCATGTCAATTACACTGATTACCGGATGCGGCAAGTCAGCAGACGTGGAAGAAGACGAAACAACCAAATCAAATGAACAGACAACAACTGGTCAAACTGAGAAAAAAGACGAAAATGAAAAACCCGAGGAAGCAAACATTGACTGGTTTTTCAGAGCAAGCAACAGCAAGCTGCCGGATGATGGATTTATAGTAAACAAGATAAAGGAAGACCTTAACATTAACTTCAGGCATATAAAACCAAAGACTGATGATTACAACGAGTCTTTAAATCTTTATCTGGCAGCCGGAGATGTACCGGATATTATTACAACTGGTCTGCATGATTTTTTGAAAAGCAAGCTGGTTACTG
>CAYYGK010000099.1:4312-9620 GCA_964471145.1 uncultured Eubacteriales bacterium
CTGACGGTGTTGCAGTACCTGTTGAAGAGTATCTTACGGAAGAGTATGTACCCAACCTGATAAAAATATCTAAAAATTGGGACGTTGCAATGGATTATGCAAAATGGACGGATGGTCATATTTATTCCATACCCCGTACAAACAACAGAGGCGTGTCGGTATCTGCATATATAAGATACGACTGGCTTGATAACCTGGAATTGGAAGTGCCGGGAAATCTTGAAGAACTCGAGAAAACCCTTATTGCATTTACCAATGATGATCCTGATAAGAATGGTGAGGATGATACAGTAGGAACAATATTCAGTGAATCATGGATGGCGATGGATTTTGCTGAGATAATGGGTTCCTGTCCATATAGATGGTACTACAATGAGGAAGGGAAACTTACTTTGGGAGCATACCTTGAAAAGCACAAGGATTTTCTCAGGTATGCCAGGGAACTGGTTGAAACGGGTGCCATGCACAAGGAAAGTATGACCATCAAATGGGATGAACTTCAGGAAAGGCTTGAAGCTGGCAGAGTTGGTTTTCTGTATACATGGAATGAGCATAAAACCAAGAATGATGCTATGAGGAAACACATACCAGGTGCAAATTGGAAGCCCATGCCACCTGTAAAAGGAGCGTATGACAAAGGTTATATGCCAGGTACCCAGGTATTGTTGCAGGAACATGTTGTTACAAACGAGGCGGATTTGGATGCAGTATTCAGGCTTGTCAACTACATGTGTGATGATACAAGCACATTTGATGAATCTAATTATACAGGTAATTACTGGTATATGAAATTCGGCGAAAAAGGTGTAAACTGGGATGTAGTGGATGGAAAGATGGAAGTTGGCTACAATGATGAGGAAATAGCTGCACAGAACAAAATTGATACGTGGTCTGTTCTCTGGATGCGCTTTAACAGCAAGTTTGACTGGGCGTATCTTGATGCAATGCCGGATGAATGGAGAAAAGTAGAAAGGGCTGTAAATTCATACCCAACCTTTGCAGAAATACCAAAAGGTACTAAAGGGAGACCTATCAATCTTGAAGGTGTAGCTGTACCAGAAGAGGTGACTAGTTTTCTATCAGACAGCAACATGAAATGGGAAGAGATGTATGCAAAAGCAATACTTACAAATGAAGATATTGATGATTTGTGGAACAACTTCATAAATGAAATGGAAAATGTGGGATTAAAGGAAATTGAGGATAAGATGACAAAAATTGCAAAGAATGCCGGAAGAACAGAGTAATAATCGAGAATTTGAATTCATGGTGGAGCATAATGGTGTTTTCCAGTATGCTCCACTGTTAAAAAAAGGTTCAGTATGCTATACTACACCCGGAAGCTGTTATAATAGTATTTGAGGTTGATGCCATTGTTTAAAGGGAGGAAGGAGATTAAGAAGACGTTGGATAAGAAGAATTTTTCCAATCTGTCTACAATAATTATTGCCTTTGTACTGGTTATTACTGCAATAAGCACAATATTTTCCACACAACTGTCATCACGCATTATAAGGGATGAGATTGATAAGAATAATACACTGCTTTTAAACAAAATAAAGGATCTTGTAGAAAATAAGATTTTTGAGATTGACAGAAATATAATAAGGTTTTGTTTATACACTATTGATGCAGAAAATGTTGAAATGGAGTTATCAAATGACTTCAACAAATATAAGCTTTATAACAAGATAGGAAGAATGGGATTTAACTATGAATACATAGACTCTGTGTATATTTTTTTCAACAATGGTAGAAGCGTTTATAGCTATGATATGGACAGTAAAAGGTATAACATACTAAAAACCAGGGAATTCCCGGATACTGATGTTTATGAGGAACTTATCAAATCACGCAGATTTTCAATCATAACTGCAAACACCGGGACGGGGCAATTAGGACATATAAACCAGCTTGCAATAGCAAAAAGACTTCCGCTAACAAAAATGAACTCCAAAGATTCCGTTGTAGTAAACATAAAGGCTGAATATCTGGTGGAATTAATCAGTGACAGCTATATACTTCAAAATAGCGGGCTTTTTGTACTTGACAGTCAAAACAGCGTTATTGCGTCCACATCCAACCAGAAGAATTCTCCTGACAGGATTAAAAGGTTCAATGTTTCTGAAGCTCTTGTAGAATTAGATGAAAACCCAAACAGCAGCAAGCCTGAAAGTATTAAATTAAATGATGAGATTTATTATGTGACTGCAGCCAGGACGGAGGATACTCAGAGAAAGTACTTGCTTGTTACCCCCAAAAAGAACCTTTTAAGCCCGGTAAGGAATGTGAATGTACCCATCTACATTTTATCCAATGTAATCCTCTTATTAGGAATAGTATTTGCCAGGTATGTTGAAAGACTGTTTTTAAAGCCTGTTTCAAGACTTATCAGGAGAATCAGGGATAAGACCAGTACAAAGTTAAACGAAAGTGTAAAACAGGAGAGAAGATTTTTCCGTAAAGGAAATGAAATGAATCAACTTGCCGGAATTATTGACAATATAATATCGTTAAACGAGGAACAGGAAAAGAGGTTAAAAGATTATTTCAGTTACTATAAGGAAAGAGTCATACTTTCCCTCATGGTTGGTTCACGGGATGAGTCGGATAATGAGTGCTTTGAAAACAGGATATTTCTGCAAAGGAAACATACGGGTTATGTAGTCCTGACCTTATCAGTAAAAAATTTTGATATGGAAGACAGCATCAAGCCTGAAACCAGTATGGATGACATTCTTGAGCAAATTTTAGATGAACTTCAATGCTACGGGCAATTGGAATCAGTAAGTCTCAACAGATCCATATATGCCATATTGGTTTGTCTTGACGATTGTGGAGATGAGATAATTGAAGAGGAAATTGAAAACAGGCTGTTGGCAGTGATAAGCGACAAAGAAACAAGGTTTATTATCGGAATAGGAGATTTCTGCAGTAAACCCGGCGATATAAGATCCTCCTTTGCAAAAGCCCAAAAGGCAGTAAGGTGTTTAGAGAAGGACAGGGGAAGAAAAATATTGAAATACAGAGATATAACGGGGAGATCCATGGAGGGGTACAATTATCCTGTTGAAATTGAGAAAAACATATATAAAGCTTTATTATGCAATGATTGTGAAAAAGTGAACATGAACACTGAAATATTTCTGCGGGAAATGGAAAAAAACAGCATTGGTCTGGATAAGGCAAAAAACCATGTTATAATGCTTGTTTTCACCATATACCTTAAAATGAAAAATGAAAATATAAACTGTATAATAACAAAAACAGATTTGATTGAGCAGATGGACAAGTTGAATTCATACAGTGACCTGGAAGAGTGGATAAAAGACTTATGTGCAAGAATAATTAATGAAAACAACAGTATGCCTGAAGTCAATAATAACGAGTTGATTGAAAAGGTATGTAAATACATAAACACTTATTATGAAGAAGAGATCTGTCTTAACACGGTTGCGGAAATGATTTACCTTAGCCCATCTTATTTTGGTAAGTTGTTCAAGGAATATACGGATACCACTTTTACAGAATATCTGATAAATGTTCGCATGGTCAAAGCGGGACATCTTTTAGTTAATACGGATTTAAAAATTTCACAAATAATCAATAAGGTGGGGTATCATAGCAGTCAAAGCTTTAATAAGATATTCAGGGGCAGGTATGGCTGCAGCCCAAGTGACTACAGAAAAAAGTATGCGGTAAATTTACTGGAGTAAAAAAACAAGATTATAATCTAATATTTCAAATTGCAAAACTATAAGTATGATAGCTGTTTAAACCTGGAGGGGAAGAAAAAAATGAACAATACAATTAAAATAGTACTTGTTGGTATTGGTGGTTACGGTGGGTTTTATGTTGATGAGATTCTAAACAGGGGAAGCAGCCGTAATGTGCAAATAGCAGGGGTAGTGGACCCAAAACCTGAAAACTGCAGAAGATACAGAGAAATAAATGAATTAAAAATACCAATATATAACAGGCTGGAGGATTTTTACACAAGGAACAGTGCAGATGTTGCAATAATTTCATCTCCTATCCATTTTCACAAATCCCAGAGCTGCCTGACCATGGAAAAGGGCAGTAATGTTTTATGTGAAAAACCTGCTGCAGCTACAGTTCAGGATGTAAATAAAATGATAGATATATCTGAAAAAACAGGAAAAACTCTTTCCATAGGATTTCAATGGTCATTTACCAGAGCTGTTATTGAATTTAAGAAAGACATTATTTCAGGTAAATATGGACAGCCAAAAAGATTCAGGACACTTGTTGCCTGGCCCAGGGACAAAGCTTATTTCTCCCGGTCCTGGGCTGCAAGGCGAAAAGCACCCAATGGAGAATGGGTGCTTGATAGTGTAGTAATGAATGCTACAGCACATTACCTTCACAACATGCTTTTTGTTCTGGGAGATAGTTTAGACAGTTCGGTAAAACCAAAAAAGATTGCCGGTGAAGTATATCGTGCCAATAAAATTGAAAACTTTGACACTGTTGCAGCAAGAATAATGGTTGAAGGTGATATTGAACTGCTTTACTATGCTACACATGCAGTTAAGGACCGTTTAGGGCCGGTTTTCCAGTATGAATTTGAAAAAGGCAAAGCCGGGTATGCAGAGAGCGAAGGTATCTTAAGAGCTGTATTTAATGATGGTACCGTTAAGGTTTACGGCAGTCCAAACCAAAATGCGCAAAAACTTTGGAGGACTATTGAAGCTGTTCGAACTGGCGGAAAGGTGCCTTGCAACATTAAGACGGCACTTCCCCACATAATATGTGTTAACGGTATACAGGAATCTGTTTCTCAAATTAATGATTTTGGCAGGGACATTGTCAGAACTGACAACAGTAAACAGATTACCTATGTTGAGGGCTTGTTTGAGGATATGAAACATTGCTATGATAAAGGTATGCTCCCCGGTGAGTTGAAAATGAGCTGGGCAAAAACAGGCAGAGAAATCAATGTTGAAAACTACAATCGCTATCCTGTTGGTGATATATCACAATAATTATGAAAGAAGGGATTATATGGCACTTATTCACTGCAATTTTTACTCGGAAGTATTAGGGGTTTCAACATCAATGAATGTCATACTTCCACAGTCAACAAAAACCCAGATTGGCATGGAGGGAAAGATTACTAACAAGCTGCATCCGACACTGTACCTTCTGCATGGGTTGTCGGATGACCATACTATTTGGCAGAGGAGGACATCAATAGAACGCTATGTGGCTCCATTGGGACTTGCAGTTGTCATGCCTGCTGTAAACAGGAGCTATTACTGTGATATGGACATGGGTTACAAATATT
>CAYYGK010000100.1:0-4764 GCA_964471145.1 uncultured Eubacteriales bacterium
GTTCCTCTGCGCAAAGAGAATTAAAGGAGACAGGTTTGCATATAAAGGAACTTACTCTTAATAATTTCAGGAATTACATATCAGAAAGGTTTGTTTTTAGTAAAGAAATAAATATAATATATGGAGGAAATGCACAGGGGAAGACAAATATCCTTGAAGCTGTGCTGATGTGCTCCTGCGGACGGTCACACAGGACGATAAAGGACAGTGAGCTTACCAGGATGGGAGAAGGCGGCTACAGCATCAGGACGCAGGCTGCATTGGGAGAGAAGAGGCCTGAAGTAAGGATAGTTGCAAAAAAGGGAGAGAAGAAAAGAATAGAAATAAACGGCATTCCTGCGACAAGAATTGGAGAACTAATGGGTGTAATAAGTGCGGTGATGTTCTCACCGGAAGACCTTTCAGTTGTAAAAAGGGGTCCTTCCGAAAGAAGAAGGTTTGCTGATATGACTATAAGCAGAATAAGGCCGGCATACTTTTATGCACTTCAAAAATACAAAAGGATACTTGCCCAAAGAAATCGTCTTCTGAAGGAAACAGGTACAAACAGATTAGCTGCATCAACACTTGAGATATGGAACAGGTCAATTGCAGAAACAGGGGCAAGGATATTGATTGAAAGAAAATTGTTCACAAAAAAAATCATCAGGAAAGCAAAAGAAAGGCACAGCCTGATAACCAGAGGAAAAGAGGAAATGGGTTTCATATACATGCCTTCTTTTTCACTTGAAGGCTGTGAGGAAAGGAAGGATATAGAAAGGGAGTTTGAAAAAAGAATAGAAGGTTCATTTGAGCAGGAAGTAAGGTATGGAACATCATTGTATGGACCACATAGAGACGATTGGAGCGTTTTAGTCGAAGGGACTGATGTAAGGGAATATGGTTCTCAGGGTCAGCAGAGGACTGCGGTGCTCTCACTTAAGCTTGCGGAAATGGATATTGTTAAAGAGGATACGGGAGAAAGTCCTGTTTTGCTGCTGGATGATGTTATGTCCGAGCTGGATTCGCAACGGAGAGAATACCTTATAGAAAGCATGGAGAATGTACAGGTTCTTCTGACATCTACAGAAAAAGAGACAGGGGACCAAATTAAGGGAAGGGAAATAAAATACATAAGGATAAAAGAAGGAAGAATAGAGAAAGAAACAAATTGATGAAAATGTAAGAATGATATAAAATATAAGGGGCAAGGAATGGAGGAAAGATTATGTTTTTGCATATAGGAGGGGATGTAACGGTTTCCCTGAAAAGTATTATTGCAATAATGGATATGGACAATACCACCATATCAAAGGATACAAAAGATTTCCTCAAGGTAGCCGAAGAGGAAGGATTTGTAGAGGCTGTAAACAACGAACTGCCCAAGACATTTATAATAACCGAGAACAATAAGAAGAGCAGGATATACCTTACGCCCATATCATCGGTAACGCTACATAAAAGAGCGGGGTTTGTATCAAAAATATCAAATGTGAAAACAAAAGGAATAAAAGAGAAAAGAACGGAGGATAAGCCTCATGGAAAAAACTGAGGGAAGAAACAATTTTGAGTATGGTGAAGAACAGATACAGGTACTGGAAGGGATGGAGGCGGTTAGAAAAAGGCCTGGAATGTATATTGGAAGTACGTCATCAAGAGGACTCCACCACCTGGTATATGAAATAGTTGCAAACAGTGTGGATGAAGCGCTTGCGGGAAGATGCAGTGAAATAGATATTTTAATAAGGAAGGACAACAGTATTGTAGTAAGCGATGACGGCAGTGGAATACCGGTAGGGCCTCATCCCAAACTTGGAATACCAACTATAGAAGTTGTACATACGGTTCTCCATGCAGGCGGGAAGTTTGGGAGCGGTGCATACAGTGTGTCAGGAGGGCTTCATGGTGTAGGAGCATCAGTCGTTAATGCACTTTCTGAATATATGGAAGTAGAAGTAAAAAGAGAAGGAAAGATATACAGGCAAAGGTACGAGAGGGGAAAACCCGTAACAGGAGTTGAGGTAACGGGAGAGACAAATGGAACAGGTACAAAGACAACATTCAGACCCGACCATGAGGTATTTGAAGAAGTGCTGTTCGACTTTGAAATGATGTTGTCAAGATACAGGGAGATGGCTTTTTTAAACGGGGGAATAAAAATAAACCTTGTTGATGAAAGACCGGATGAAAAAATAATAAAAAACCTGTTCTATGAGGGAGGGATAGTTTCCTTTGTAAAATATATGAACAAGAACAGGGAGGTTATCCATAATGAACCCATATACTTCAGCGGGGAAAGAGACGGAAGCATAGCAGAGATAGCAATGCAGTACAACAGAGGATACACAGAGAACATTTACTCATATGCAAACAATATCGCAACCTCTGAAGGGGGAACACACCTTACGGGTTTCAAGTCAGCCATAACAAAGGTGCTGAACGAATACGCAAGAAAAAATAACTTTTTAAAAGAAAGTGAAAAAAATCTTTCGGGAGAGGATGTAAGAGAGGGACTAACGTGTGTAATAAGTGTTAAGTTGCTTGAACCCCAATTTGAAGGACAGACAAAATCAAAACTGGGTAACAGCGAAATAAGAGGGCTGGTGGAGAACACAGTAAACAGCAACCTTTCAGCATTCTTTGAAGAAAACCCCCATGAAGCAAAAACTATAATGGACAAGTGCATAAGTGCGGCAAGGGCCAGAGATGCCGCAAGAAAGGCAAGAGATCTTACAAGGAGAAAGAATGTGCTTGAGTCAACCACACTTCCTGGAAAACTTGCGGACTGCCAGGAAAAGGACCCGTCTCTGTGCGAGATATACATAGTTGAAGGGGATTCAGCCGGGGGCTCCGCTAAAGGGGGAAGGGACAGGAAGTTCCAGGCAATACTTCCGCTGTGGGGAAAGATGCTCAATGTGGAGAAAGCAAGGCTGGACAAGGTATATGACAATGAGAAGCTGATGCCTGTTGTTACTGCACTTGGAACAGGAATAGGAGAAGATTTTGATTTAAGCAAGCTGAGGTACTACAAAGTGATTATTATGGCTGATGCCGATGTTGATGGATCCCACATAAGAACGTTACTGCTTACTTTTTTCTACAGGTATATGAAACAGCTTGTTGAAAAAGGGCACATATATATTGCAAGACCACCTCTTTTTAAGGTAACAAAAGGCAAGGAGGAATTCTATTCATACAGTGAAAAGGAACTCAGCGAAGGAATAAAAGAAAGGAACTGGGAGAAAAAAAGCTGTACCATACAGAGGTTTAAGGGATTGGGAGAGATGAGCGCACAACAGTTATGGGATACAACAATGAATCCCGGGACCAGAACCATATTAAAGGTTAAGCTTGAGGATGCGTTTTCAGCTGATGAGATTTTTTCCACCCTGATGGGCGAAAAGGTCCAGCCAAGGAAAGAATTTATACAGACACATGCAAAGATGGTTACCAACCTGGACATCTGACTATAATTTACCGAGAAGAAGAAGTACACCAACAACAATGAATGCTATTCCTGAGACATATTGAATATAAGTGAGAGGAATGTGCCTGTTAAGAAGACTTCCGGCAAGTACTCCCAGAAGAGATGAAAGCACAAGGGCAGAAGCAGAGCCTATGAAAGTATGCCAGATGGAAGAAGACTTAGAAGCCAGAATCATTGTTGAAAGCTGGGTTTTGTCACCGAGTTCGGCGAGGAAAACAAGAAGAAAAGCTACACCAATTGACTTTAACATTTGAACCTCCCGGTAAAATTGTAGGGCAACATTATAATATATTTACAAAAACAAAGCAATATACATCTCCTTTTTATCACAAAGGACTTACCACCTTGTAAGATGTTTCTCCTTTAAGACACGCTCTGAAATCATCCTGCAGCGGATATACAAATATCATTTTCCGTGAAGTAGTAACTATATTTCCTCCGCTTCTCCCGATTCCTTTTGTTTTACCAAGGCATTTCCAGTTGGCCGCCTTATACGAAATACCATTATATTTCCCGGTATCTACAAAAGTCTCCAGCAAAACCGGCGCATAACAGTATTCCCTGAGCCAGTCCTGTTGAATTTGCTTTACAGCTAAAGACAATGATTTACTCGCCAGGTTCTTAACATGTACCCATGGGAAAATTAAAAACCTGGAGTTATTTACAACCAGGTGCAACCGTGCTTTTCTGTCATTAATGTCCCATCCTATCCATCTGTCACGTTCCTCCAATGACCAGGCAGATGCTGAAAACTGCATACACCCAAGTCTTGTGCTCCCAGATATAATAAAGTATTGAAGCCGGGAACCAAATACCTGCCTGTCTCCCAACAAATGATACTGGTTGACATATGCACGCCATTTTTTTAATCCCTCCCCGGATCTTGCAATTACAATTTTGACAGGCATGAAGTCACCAACTTCTCCCGTTATCTCAGTTGTGTCAAATTCAAACACTTTTTTTTGCAATGCGCATTTTTTTTGCTTTCGGGTATTAAGAGGAGGCAGTTGTATAATACCCTCCTTCTCCAGTTCCTCTAAAAATGCTACACACTGTATTCGTTTAGCATTTCCAGCGGGGGTTGTCCAGTCAAGCAGTTGACAAACAGTGCCTGCATACTCATACCTGGACAGATTTGGATATGTTCTCCGTATCCATTTTATCATCTCAATATCTTCAGCGCTGAATGTCCTGCCCGAAAATACTCTGATTGTATTGTCCATAACATGCCAACCTGCCTTTCCAAGTATACTATACAATAAAGTGAGTGGCCCTGTCCAAACAGGGCTTGCAAAAAA
>CAYYGK010000100.1:4864-9456 GCA_964471145.1 uncultured Eubacteriales bacterium
TATATAATGTTTCACGTGAAACATCTAATTCCGGAATATGGGGATGAAAAAATATACATCTATCCGTATCTATGGAGTAGAAAAGACATACCTGTATGTGATATAATTTTTAGGAGAAAACACAGTTATAATAACCAGGGAGTTGATGAATTTGGCAAAGGCAATTGCTGTTGCAAACCAGAAAGGTGGAGTGGGAAAGACAACAACAGCCGTAAATTTAAGTTCCTGCATTGCACACAGCGGAAAAAAAGTGCTGATAATAGATACAGACCCCCAGGGGAATACCACAAGCGGTCTTGGAATTGACAAAAAAAACATAGAAAAATCTATTTACGATGTTATAATAAATGAAAAAAGCATAAGACAGTGTATTATCGACACGTGTATGGATAACCTGAAGCTGTGCCCTTCCAATATTGAACTTGTAGGTGCGGAAGTAGAGCTGGTTACTGCAATTTCAAGGGAAACAAGAATAAAGCAGGCCATAGATAAGATAAGGGAAGAATACGACTACATAATTATGGACTGTCCTCCCTCATTGGGCCTCCTTACGGTAAACGCACTCACTGCAGCGGATACAATTCTTGTACCCATACAGTGTGAGTATTATGCGCTTGAGGGGCTAAGTCAGCTGATGAATACCATAAAACTTGTGCAAAAGCATTTAAATCCATCGCTTCAGGTGGAAGGAGTGGTACTTACAATGTTCGATGCAAGAACCAACCTGTCTATACAGGTTGTTGATGAAGTGAAGAAACACTTCGGGAATAAGGTTTACAGGACTATTATACCCAGAAACGTCAAGCTAAGTGAGGCCCCAAGCTATGGGATACCCATTATAATGTATGACCCGAAATCAAAAGGCGCAGAATGTTATGTAGATCTTGCAACCGAAGTAATAGAATGTTCCGAGGAGATGAATAGTGCATGAAGAAAGTTCTGGGAAAGGGACTGGGAGCTCTTCTTACCGTAGACGAAGAAGAAAAGGAAGTAGCGGAATTAAAAATTAATGATGTTGAGCCAAACATGGACCAGCCCAGGAAGGAATTTGACGAGGATGGTCTAAGACAGCTTGCTGAGTCAATAAAGACACATGGAGTGATACAGCCTGTAATTGTAAGAAAACAGGACAACGGATACCGTATAGTTGCAGGAGAAAGGAGATGGAGGGCTGCAAGGATAGCCGGTTGTCAGACCATACCCGTGATTATCAGGGAATACAGCGACAGGCAGCTGATGGAGATAGCACTAGTAGAAAACCTTCAAAGAGAAGATTTAAACCCTATGGAAGAGGCAGAGGCATACAAAAAGCTTATGGAGGATTACAGTCTGACCCAGGAAGATATAGCAGGGGTTATAGGAAAGAGCAGGTCTGCGATTGCAAACTCCCTCAGACTGAACAGGCTTGAGAAAACCGTGAAAAAATATGTAAGAGAGAACAAGCTGTCAGAGGGACATGCACGTGCTCTTCTTGCGTTTCATGAAGATAAGGAACAGCTAGAAGCAGCTGAGAAAATAGTAAAGAACATTCTTAGCGTAAGAGATACCGAGAACATGGTTAGAAAGGCGGTAAAAAAGCCAAAGAACAGTGAAAACAGCAAAAACCAGGACCTGGACATAGAGGTTAAAAACATAGAGGACAAGCTTAAGGACATACTGGGTACAAAAGTAAGGCTGCAGTACGGAAACAAGCGGGGTAAAATTGTAATAGAATACTATTCAAATGATGAACTGGAAAGAATCATCGGGCTTATGGACTGCATTGGGTAAATTGTTTCACGTGAAACAATTACTATTTCTAACCGTTTCCTTGTATCAGGTGCTGCGTTGCATACTTCTTCCGGAAGCAAAGCGTTTTCCATGGGATCTGACAAAGGCCTGTAACACATTATACAGCAGTTTAAAAGAGCATCAGGTTAGCTGTTGACAAATCAACTTACTGCATGTTATATTATATCCAGTTCGGGGAGAGATGGTCGAGTTGGTTTAAGGCACCGGTCTTGAAAACCGGCGCAGGTGCAAGCCTGCCCTGGGTTCGAATCCCAGTCTCTCCGCCATCATAATATGGAGAAGTACCCAAGTCGGCTGAAGGGGACGGTTTGCTAAACCGTTAGTAGTCACTTAAGGCTAGCGCGGGTTCGAATCCCGCCTTCTCCGCCACTCAAAAATACGGTAAAGGGATTTGAACTCTCGTGGTTCAGACCCTTTACTTTTGTTTCCTTTGAAGTTGCTATTTTACTATATTTGCCTGTGCAAGCAGTTTTAAAGAGCGTTCAATCCAACCTACTCTTGAAAGAGTAATATCAAAAGGAATACAACCTTCACGAACATATTGACGAAGAAATATATTAAAACCCGGATTATTGCTGTTGCTGGCGCCAGTTGACATTTGACCCCCCAGCATATAATATTATCTCGGTAAAATAACTCAATAGGGGGGAGAAATGCATGTTCTGTGACAAATGCGGGGCGAATATGCCGGATGATGGGAAATTCTGTCCTGAATGCGGCAATTCACTGGATGGTGTCAAAGATGAAAAAATTCCCGAATCAGATATGGCTATAGACAACGGGACACCTGTTGCAGAAAGAACAGGTCTAACGGAAGGGTTTTCGTGGATTATACTCGCTGTATTTATTCTTCAGGGTTCATTCCTTATTTACAGCACAGCTCTTTTAATATCAAAGGGTCCCATATCACCTTTATGGGCACCTGCAGCAAGCATAGTTACCTATGCCGGTATGATATTCTTTCTTAAGATGTATACCGGTAGCAGGATGGATTATGGGAAGAGTTTTCTGACGGGTTTTGGAACCGTGTTGTTTTTATGGGGGGTAATGAGCCTGCATTCCCTGATAACAGGAAACCTTTACAGGATGGTTGTCAGTGCAGGGCTGGACAACAGGGCACAGGGCTTTATGATGCTTGCAGGATATGTGCTACTGATACTTATACTGCAGCTTTTCATCCTTGCCGGGCTGTTCCTGCTCTATGCTTCTTTGAAATACGGAACTTCATTTTTCCAGACTGACAGGACACTTAAAACTGTTTTTGCTGCTATTGTCAAAAATGCTCCCAGGGTTCTTTTTCTGGATGTTATTGTAACGGTAATGCTTATAGTCCTGTTCCTTTGCCAGTATTACGGCGGAACAGTGATTGAGGCAATGCAGCAGTATGGATTTATGAAAGTGTTTATGAAATATCTGCTTTCATCTGTGCTCTATGCTGCGATACTCTCATTCATATTCTTACAGGCTGAAAAAATTCTTAAGGCAAAGGAAGATGGGCTCAGTGTAATAGCTGCTGACAACAGGAAAAGAATCCCTTTCATGCCGATTGTATGCGCAGGCCTTGCAATTGCCTCGCTTTTTGTGTTCTCTGCTTTTCCCCAAAATGGAATGGGCCTGGTTGTGACCGAGATAGAAGGCCATAATGCGAGGGGGGATATTCTAAGGGATACAGGATATATGACGGGGGCGGCAGAAGAATATGACATGGCGCTTTCCAAAGCATATTCGCTTAAGGGGTTCCTTCTTTTAAGGAAGGCGGTTGTTACAAAAAACAATGCACTCTCCCAGGAGGCAAACCAGTTATTAAAATCTGCGAGAGAACTGTATCCGCTTAATGGATACAGTTTGCTTTTTGAAGGTAATATTCTGATGGAAGAAGACCGACCGGATGCCGCTCTTGACAAATACAGGGACAGTATAAAGAACCCTCTGGCAAGGCCTGAAGTATTCACAGGAATACTCGAGGCATCGGTAAAATCGGGAAACAGGGAAATGAAAAAGACGGCAGTCGACTGGCTGCTGGCCAACGAAGTATATTCAGACAGCCTGTCCGCACTGTCAAGGGCGTCGGTCAGGAAAATAGATAAATGGATCTCCCGGACAGATGACCTTATAGAAGGAATTGAGCCTAAAATGGCATACAAGCACTATGAAAAGACAAAATACAATGAACATGAGCAGGCAGCAAGAGATCTTCTTAAGCTTGCGGAGAAATATCCTGACAATGTGGAGATAAACTACATGCTGACCAGGATATTTGCTGAATACAGGAAAGAACAGAGTAACTACAACAACCTTATTCAATATACGAATGCATTTGCTGATGCATTCGGGGACGATCAGGATAAAGAGATCTTACTCGAAAAAGGAAGCTATGCGGCAAGGATGCATATGCTTGCCGACGATTTTGCTACTGCTGAAAGGATAATGGGAGGCCTGTATGATGATTATCCTGAAAGCAGGGAAACAGCTGAAACATACCTCTATATTCTGGTCAGAAACAAGAAGCTGGACGATGCACTTGAGCTTGCACAAAAGCTTGAAAAAGAAGAGGGGAGCCTTTCCCTTGCTTACTACCATGCGCTTTGCCTCCTTAATATGGAAAGGCATGAAGAATCTTTAGGCATTATAAAAGGGATATATGGATATGCACAGCCTTACAGCGAGGAATACGACAGATACCTTTACGCCTATTCCCTTGCATATGCCAATGCAATAAAAAATAAGGAGCATATCGACAAGGTAAACGAAATACCGGATGACTCCATACTCAAATACTATATTCTTGGGATGAAGGGATG
>CAYYGK010000101.1:0-9370 GCA_964471145.1 uncultured Eubacteriales bacterium
ACTTGAAGAGGACACTGAATGGGAGAAAAAAGAGGAACAGATTGAAGCAAATCTGTAGCAGATTTAATGAGAAGAGCACGTGGTTTAGGATATCCGTGTGTAGCTGATATCCGGGAAACAGCTTGCTCCTTGAAAAAATTATTCTTTTTAAGGAGGGTTTTAAAAAATGTTGTTAACGATTATTGTTGCTCTTGTTTATCTTTTTGTTATTGCGTTTTTGGGATACAAGGGCTACAGCCAGACCAAGAGTTCACAGGACTATATGGTTGCGGGAAGAAGGATACATCCTCTGGTTATGGCGTTGTCCTACGGGGCTACGTTTATCAGCACTTCTGCAATTGTAGGTTTCGGCGGATTTGCCGGACTGTTCGGAATGAGTCTTCTTTGGCTCACATTCTTAAACATTTTTCTTGGTATCTTTATTGCATTCATATTCTTTGGAAAAAGGACAAGGAAAATGGGGCACAACCTTGACGCCCATACCTTCCCGGAACTTTTAGGTGAAAGGTACAAGTCAAAATTCATGCAGGGATTTTCAGCCATCATAATATTCCTTTTCATGCCGTTATATGCTTCTGCAGTTTTAAAAGGCGGTGTCGGGTTTATAGCAACAAAATTCAATATTGATTTTAATGTTGCACTTCTTTTCTTTGTTGCCATAATAGCAATTTATGTTTCAATGGGCGGCTTGAAGGGTGTCATGTACACCGATGCGTTCCAGGGCTCTATCATGTTTATCGGTATGCTTTTCCTTCTTGTATTTGTGTATGCAAAAATGGGAGGGGTTGTTGAAGCACATAAATCCCTTACCAACCTTATTAACGATCCCGCAGTAAAGGAACAGACGGCCAATATGGCAAGTGCAGGATGGACCGGCTGGACTGCAATGCCCAAATTTGGTTCTCCATACTGGTGGACGGTTGTTTCATCCATCATTATGGGTGTGGGTATCGGAGTGCTTGCGCAGCCGCAGCTGGTTGTAAGGTTCATGACAGTAAGAAGCAGTAAGGAGCTTAACAGGGCTATTGTTTCAGGGGGCATATTCATACTTATGATGACAGGTGTGGCTTTTGTAATAGGTGCACTGTCCAATGTTATAATGTTCCAGGAAACAGGCAGCGTTTCAATAGCAGCTGCCAAGGGTGTAATTGATAATATAATACCTACTTTTATAACAGACTATCTACCGGATTGGTTTGGAGTGGTATTCCTGCTGTCTCTGCTTGCAGCTGCAATGTCCACGCTCAGTTCCCAGTACCATGCAATGGGCACATCCATAGGCAGGGATGTTTATGAGAAGACGCTGGGTAAAAAAGCAAATTCGGTGCTTGTCACCAGAATTGGTATACTTATCGTCATTATAATAAGCACAGTGCTTACATGGGTTGGGAATATGCTCGATGCCGATATAGGGGTTATAGCAAGGGCTACTGCCATATTCTTTGGCCTGTGTGCGGCTACCTTCCTTCCTGCATATTTTTGTGCACTGTATATCAAAAAGCTTCCCAGGGTTGCTGCCGTGTGGGGAATGGTATCCGGTTTTGTATCAAGCTTTATATGGATTTTCTTCATTCATGGCAAGAATGCAAGCACCATACAGCTTTGCAATGTCATATTCGGCAAACCTCATCTGCTTGCCGGCACCTCACTGGAAAAGCTTTCAATGGTTGATGCGGTAGTTATATCGCTTCCGATATCAATAATAGTAACCCTTATAGTCGGTGTGGTCTGCAAGAGTGATATAGCAGAAGACCATCTAGAGGCATGTTTTAAGGGCATAAAGGCTTAAATCACTTTTTACCTTATTGCAAACAGGGGCAAACTGCCGGTACGGCAGCCCCCTGTTTGTACAATTTTTCTTTTCCCCTTTCATTTTACAGAAGGCTTCGAGGTTGACTTTGTATACAATTACAGTGTATACTTTTTAAAGCTTCGTTTGAGAACAAAAGAAGGGGGTCTTAACGTGTTTCAGATTAAAAAAAAGAGAATACTCAATCCCACGGTAAAGTATTTGGAGATTTATGCACCGCTTATTGCGAAAAAAGCGGAGCCGGGCCAGTTCATAATACTAAGGGTGAATGAAAAGGGTGAGAGGATACCTCTTACCATTGCTGACTACAATCGCAAAGAGGGAACTGTAACAATAGTATTCCAGGAAGTTGGTGCTACTACAAGGCTTCTGGGCACCCTAAAAGAGGGTGAGAGCATACTTGACTTTACAGGACCGCTGGGAGTGCCATCCCATTATGAAAACATAAAAAAAGCTGCAGTAATTGGAGGGGGGCTTGGAACAGCAATTGCCTACCCCCAGGCAAAAAAACTCCATAACACGGGAGCTCATGTAGATGCAATAACAGGATTCCGGACAGACAGCCTGATATTCTTTAAGGAAGAGATGGAAAAGGTGTCCGACAGGCTGTATGTTACAACAGATGACGGCTCTAATGGCAGGAAGGGATTTGTTACACAGGTGCTTAAAGAGCTGCTTGAGCAGGGGAATGATTATGACCTTGCCATTGCCATAGGACCGCTTGTTATGATGAAAAGCGTAAGTGATATGACAAAGGAAGCCGGAATAAAAACTATTGTCAGCATGAATCCGGTAATGATAGACGGAACAGGCATGTGCGGAGGCTGCAGGGTAACCGTTGACGGGGAAATAAAATTTGCCTGTGTAGACGGACCTGACTTTGACGGGCATCTTGTTGATTTTGATGAAGCCATGAGACGGCAGCAGATGTACAAAAAAGAGGAGAAAGCATGCAGCGACAAGCATGAATGCAGACTGGAGGGATCCTTGAATGCCTGACATGTCAAAAGAGAAAGTAAAAATGCCCGAGCAGGACCCCGAAAAAAGGAATGAAAACTTCTCGGAGGTTGCTCTGGGATATTCTGAGGATATGGCAGTGAAAGAGGCAAAGAGATGCTTAAACTGCAAAACCAGGCCCTGCCTTTCAGGGTGTCCTGTTAATGTTGACATACCCGCATTTATAAGCCTGGTGGCAGAGAGGAAATTCGAGGAGGCGTATGAAAAGCTTCGGGAGACAAACAGCCTTCCTGCAATATGTGGAAGGGTGTGTCCCCAGGAAACCCAGTGTGAAATGTACTGCCTGAGGGGAAAAAAGGGAGAACCTGTAGCAATAGGAAGGCTGGAAAGGTTTGTTGCGGACTGGTATATGGACAACCGCCAGGTTAAGAGGAAAAAGAGTACAAGAAACGGGCACAGGGTTGCCGTCATAGGGTCGGGACCTGCAGGCCTTACTTGTGCCGGAGACCTGGCAAAGATGGGTTATGATGTAATGGTGTTTGAGGCTTTTCATGCACCTGGAGGCGTTCTAATGTACGGCATTCCTCAGTTCCGGCTTCCCAAAGAGCTGGTGCAGGAGGAGATTGATACCGTAAAGCAGCTGGGTGTTGAGATAAAGACAAATATGGTGATAGGCAGGATACTTACGCTCAGTGACCTTTTTAAAGAAGGGTATGAAGCAGTTTTCATAGGAAGCGGTGCCGGACTTCCCCGCTTCATGAAGATTCCCGGAGAGAACCTTAACGGTGTATACTCAGCCAACGAATTCCTGACCAGGATCAACCTGATGAAGGCATACAGGTTTCCTGAGTATGATACCCCGGTAAAAACGGGTAAAAGGGTGGCTGTGGCAGGCGGAGGAAACGTTGCTATGGATGCTGCAAGGTGTGCCAAAAGACTGGGTGCGGATAAAGTATATATAGTGTACAGGAGGTCTGAAAAGGAGCTGCCTGCCCGTGCAGAAGAAGTGGAGCATGCCAGGGAGGAAGGCATAATATTCAGGCTTCTTACCAACCCCGTAGAGGTGCTTGGAACTGATAACGGATGGGTAAGCGCAATAAGGTGCATAAAGATGGAGCTGGGTGAACCGGACGATTCCGGACGCAGAAGGCCGGTACCGGTGGAGGGTTCGGAACACGAGATAAAGGTTGACACAGTGGTAATGGCAATAGGTCAAAGCCCCAACCCCCTCATAAAGTCTGTTACTCCCGAGCTTGATACACACAGCTGGGGTGGAATAATCACAGATGATGAAGGCCATACCAGCATGGAGGGTGTTTTTGCAGGAGGAGATGCCGTAACGGGAGCAGCTACGGTTATCCTTGCCATGGGTGCAGGGAAAAAGGCTGCTGATGCTATAGACAAATATATTAAAGAAAAGAATTAATTAAATTTAAAAAAGGCGGGCCGAAAAGTCCGCCTTCTGATGAGAAATAAACTATTAGAACAAATAGCTTTATTAGTTAATTCCCTGAGCGTACATTGCATGGGCCACTTTCATGAATCCTGCAATATTGGCTCCTGCAACCAGGTTGTCACCAAGTCCGTATTCCTGTGCCGCACTGCTTGAGTTCCTGTATATATGAACCATGATATCCTTAAGCCTTTTGTCAACTTCATCGAAATCCCATGAGTACCTTATGCTGTTCTGACTCATCTCAAGTGCGGATGTTGCAACGCCGCCTGCATTTGCAGCCTTGCCGGGTGCGAAAAGCACACCTTTTTCAAGGAACAGGTGAACTGCATCGGGTGTACACGGCATGTTGGCGCCTTCACCCACTGCAAAGCATCCGTTTTTGATAAGCGCCTGAGCGGCTTTGCCGTCAAGTTCATTCTGAGTTGCACACGGCAGTGCTATGTCACATGCAAGGTTCCATATTCCGGAACATCCTTCAAAATATTTGGCCTTCGGGTGGTGTTTAATATACTCCTTTATCCTTTTCCTCTCTATTTCCTTAAGCTGCTTCACGGTATCAAGATTGACTCCATCAGGGTCATGTATGTAGCCGTTGGAGTCGCTTAATGCAATGACCTTTCCTCCCAGTTGGTGGATTTTTTCGGTTGCATAGATGGCTACATTACCTGAGCCTGATACTACCACCCGGGAACCGCTGAAGTTTTTACCCCTGTCCCGTATCATTTCGTCCACAAGATAGCAGAGACCGTATCCTGTTGCTTCGGTTCTAACGAGGCTTCCGCCCCACTGGGTGCCTTTGCCTGTCAGTACGCCGGTAAAACGGTTATTCATTCTCTTGTACTGTCCGAACATGAACCCTATTTCACGCCCGCCCACACCAATATCACCTGCCGGCACATCAGTGTCTTCGCCGATATGCCTTTGTAGTTCGGTCATGAAACTCTGGCAGAATCTCATTACTTCCTGGTCAGTTTTGCCTTTGGGGTCGAAATCACTGCCGCCCTTGCCGCCGCCGATGGGCATGCCCGTCAGGGAGTTTTTGAATATCTGTTCAAACCCTAAAAACTTTATTATACCAAGGTACACTGAAGGATGAAACCTCAGGCCTCCCTTGTAGGGTCCTATTGCACTGTTGAACTGAACCCTGAAACCACGGTTCACTTTTACCATTCCCTCATCATCCACCCACGGCACCCTGAACATTATTTGACGTTCAGGCTCAACAATTCTTTCAAATATTCCTGTCTCAACAAATTCAGGATATTTTTCGGCTACAGGGTCAAGGGATTCAAGAACCTCCTGTACAGCCTGATGAAATTCAGGTTCACAAGGGTTTCTCCTCAGCACCTGCTCCATTAAATCATTTAGTTTTTTCACAAAAAAGCCCCCTTATCTACTTTGCGGGATATACACCTTTGTATACCGCATTAAAATATACGCCTTTGTACACTCCGTAAAAATGGAGGTATACAGAATACAGACTGCATTTTTTGAATTATAGCACAAACTTATATAAAAATGCAAGTATGTGAAATAAAAATTTCATTTTTTATGTGTTAATGACAGTGTAAGGTGACCAATTTCATTTTGGATTCTTTCCTTGCTTCTGGTGAATAGGAACAACGGCAAGTGGCATCCCGTCTTAAGATTTATTATTCTAATAAATCGCATATTAAAAGATATGCAGCATATTTACTTCTAAAAACATGAAATATACAATATAAACAGTTAACAAAATAGAGATATTGAGGAGAGGTTAGTATGGAATATGCCAGTACTGCCCAAAAATGGGCAATACATGAAATAGAACTGGAATCAACAAAAGTATTTTCAAATCCATTTTGTGATGTAAATATTACCGCAGCCTATAAAAAAGGCTTCAAACGAAAAAAAGTAAGAGGTTTTTATGATGGAGGGTCTACATGGAAAATCAGGTTTATGCCTGAAGAGACAGGAATATATACCTTTGATATCATATCTAATTGTGATGAATTTGATTCTCTCAAGGGGTCTTTCGAGTGTATAGAACCTTCACAGGGTAATCATGGGCCTGTGAAGGTAAAAGGCACATCACATTTTTCGTATGCTGATGATACACCTTTTTTTGTAATGGGTACAACTGCGTACGCCTGGACATACAGGCCTGAGGATATAAGGCAAAAGACACTGGAATCATTTGAGAAATATGGTTTTAATAAAATACGTATGCTGGTTTTCCCTAAATATTTGGATGCTTATAGTGACATCGATATTTCTTATGAGCCTCCAGTATACCCTTTTGAGGGAAAACCAAAAAGTTTTGATTTTAAGACTCTGATTCCTGAGTATTTCATAAATTTCGAAGACAGGGTTATGGATTTGATGAAGCTTGGTATAGAGGCTGATGTAATACTCTTTCACCCGTATGATAAATGGGGTATTGACTGGGAATATATGAAGCAGGAAGATGACCTTTTTTATCTGAAATATCTGATTGCAAGGCTTTCTGCATATAGAAATGTTTGGTGGTCATTAGGCAATGAGTTTAATGTAAACAAAAATCATGAAGGCAAGTTTGCTGTTAACATGAACAGAAAGAATTGGGATCTTATTGGTGCTTTTGTGAAAGCCAATGACCCCTATGGACATCCCATATCCGTACATAACCACAGTTACGGAGATATTTATCCTGACAGAGAATGGCTTACGCATGTTTCTTATCAGCATCCCGATGCGTATACTTTACTGTTGGAACTAAAGGCAAAGTATAAAAAACCTGTAATCAATGATGAATACACCTATGAAGGTAATATAAAGTATGAATGGGGAAACAGTTCCGCAGATACGGTAGTGTTTCGTCATTGGCTCACTGCAATGGCCGGAGGATATGGAACCCATGGGGAAGTGTTTGTGGTAAATGGTAATAACAAAGATATATTCTGGACATATGGCGGAAACATTATCGGTGAAAGCGCCCCCAGGTTAAAATTTATGAAAGAAATTTTGGAATCTTGTCCGTATCAGCAAATGGAAAGAGATTCTATTAATACAGATGGGCATAACTATTTTTCATTAAGCAAAGGGTCAGATTATTACCTTATACTCTGCCGCTATAATGTTCCCGGCAAAAATCTCTGGTTTGGGCCTCATGATGGTTCTGAACCTGATTATGAGGCTACTGTTTACGATGTATGGAACTGCAATATTAAAGAGAAGCTGACTGTTAATCAAGGATGTCGTCATCTTCTCCCCATAACGGAGTGGACTGCAATAAAATTGATAAAGAAATAGACCGTTATAAAAGTATAGGGAGGGGCGCTGGCAAATATGGCTGCGGGTATATCTAAAATGGGAGTAAAATCGGGAATCATGGGAAAATCAGGCAACCCTTGCGGGTATAATTCTAAAGTGTCCTCGAATCATTGTTTTAACCAGTGGGAGCTTACTATTCTTGATGGACACATACCAAGCAAAGATGCCGTTGGGCTTGCTGCAGGTGATATCGATGGTGATGGAATGCAAGAGGTTATTATCAGTGGTGCCAGCGGACTGTTTTGGTACAGGCCATTAACACAGGAGCACGGAATTATTGATAAAGGAGGATTTGGGTTAGGCCTGGTACTGGAGGATATCGACCATGATGGAATGCTTGAGGTTGTTACAAGCAGAGACAGTTTGAAACGAAATTGGGGCAACCTGTTATTTTATAAATCGGGCAAAAATCTTCAGGACCCGTGGGAACATCATTTTATTTCGGATATTAAAGCTTTTGTCAGCCATGATATAGTTTTTGCAGATATAGACAACGATGGAGAAAACGAATTAATATGCACCGGCTGTCCCGGGATTTTCATATTCAAGCATAACGGTAACCTCAAACAGCTTTGGAAAATGCACAGGGTAAACGAAACTAGTTATATTGAAGGGCTTAATGCAGCAGACCTGGATGGCGATGGACAGGTAGAAATCATTTGCGGGCCCAACCTGTATACTGCTCCCAAAGATGGACCATATACGGGAAGGTGGGAGAGCAGATCCTTTGCTCCAAACTTCAGGGAGATGTGCAGAACAGCGTTTATTGATATCACAGGTAATGGCAGGCTTGATATTGTCATTGTGGAGTCGGAGTTTGTAGATGGCAGGCTTTCATGGTTTGAGAACCAGATGCTGGAGAACCTTTCGAATCCATGGATAGAGCACTTTTTGGATGACGGAATGATTTATGGACATTCCCTTTGCGCATGGCACTCAGAACAAACAGTTAATATATTTGTTGGGGAAATGGCGCAGGGAGGATACGGAAAACCTCCATACAACTATGATGCCCGGCTTATTGAATATCAAAGCTCTAACCATGGTATAAGCTGGAATTCAAACTTAATGTATAAAGGTATGGGCACTCATGAAGCATTGATGACAGATATAGACAGTGATGGTGAATTGGAGGTATTAGGGAAAACATGGAATCCATATTGGCAAAATCCCAAACTGCAGCTATGGAAGAAACGGAAAAGCAAAGAGCCGTTTTTAAATATAAGTTATAGGATGGTAGACCGGGATAAGCCTGGTATTGCTACAGACATGCTGTGGACAGATATTGACAGGGATGGTATGCGGGACATTGTTTGTGGTTCATGGTGGTACAGGAATCCAGGGTGGAAGAGGTATGACATCCCGGGTATTTCTCAGGTAATCAATTCCTATGATGTTGATGGCGATGGTTTTGATGAGCTTATCTGTACCAAAAAAGAAGGCGGTGATTCTGCTGCATCGGGAAATGTTATGGCCTGTGAAATCTGCTGGCTGAAGCCTGTAAGCCCTGAAAAAGGCATATGGGAGGAGTATTTGATAGGTACAGGAAACGGGGACTGGCCTCATGGTTCTGTCATTGCCCCATTTCTTCCTGGAAGAAAAGCGGCCCTGGTATTGGCATATCACAGTTCCTACAAAAACCCGCACTATCCACAGATTTTTGAAATGCCTGATAATCCGAAGACATCCTTATGGAATAGAAGGACACTTGTGGAAATTCAATATGGTGAGGAAATGATTGCATGTGATATTGATGGTGATGGAAACCTGGATATTATTGCAGGCTGCCATATATTTCAGAACATGGGCGACGGCAATTTCAAGCCTCATAAAATAGTTGAAGGTCTGGAACCTGC
>CAYYGK010000102.1:0-9299 GCA_964471145.1 uncultured Eubacteriales bacterium
ACCGGCTCCAGTCCGCTGCCAGCATTATCATAAAGTACATACCCTTCGTCACTTGAAAGCAGTTCATCCGGACTGATACCATGAATGCTTTTCATCCCATCCATGAGTGTCAGAAAGTTATTGTTATACTCCGCAGTTGTCCTGTCAATCGTGATGTCCCTGAGTATCCAGTTGCAGTAAATAACCCTGCGGGAGTTTGCCTTCACAACAACAGCGTTTGTCAGTCTGTTGTCCTCCTTTATAAATACAGGACTGCTGCCTGCCCTGTAGCCGAATTCAAACCTGTAAAACGAACCTTCTGTCTCTACGTTGTAGAGGTACAGCTGCGCATCCTGCAGCAGACCGTTTTTCTTCGGATTTATAAACCTGTATGCAAAACTGAAGGCACTGCCCGCATCTCCTCTTTCCATCTGTTTTGTAAGCCCGGTATAACGGTATTCAAGTAAACCGTCCCGTACATATATCCTGAACATCTTGTTAAGAGTCTGAAATACGCATGTGCCGCTGTCTATTACGCTTCTGTCATAGCTTTCCCTGTATTCATCAAGCAGAATTTCTGTAAGCTGTTCAGTGTTTTTTATTTTTTCGGGTATATTGTAGCTTAACTGCTTCATTTTCTTAAACCCGGAAAAACTGCTTAAGGTATCTGCGGGAATATTGTATGGATATCCGGTGGTGCTGAATATCTTGTAGTTTTCTATACTTTCACTGTTTTTAATTTGATTCATTAATTCATAAAAATCCTGGCTGTTCTTCATTCCCTCCGCAGGATATACTACTTCAGTCCTGAAGAGGCCTGCATCACTCAATATGTATACTGTGTTCATCTCCCTGTAAAAGCTTTCTCCAGGCGATATCATGATTTTATGAACGCCGTCAACGCTATTTCTGTTATCCGTTTCAATACCCAGGAACCACTCAACCAGACTCACAGGAAGCTCATTTTTCATCTCGAATATAACCGACCGCCTGTTTAACAGCAGGTTCCACCTCTCCCTATCCATTTGCTGAAGGTTATTTGACTTTAATGCCTCCTGGAGGTAGTATCTGCCCTCCTTCCAGAGGATACTGAAAAACTCGTCCTGGCTGTCGGGTACACCCCTGAAATCTCCGTCACCTGAATATACAACAATCCTGTAGGGTACAAAAAATTCTTCTCTTGCCAGGTCATCCATTTCCTGCTGTGAGATGGGACTTTTCGAAGAAAAGGCCTGTAAAAGATTGATAGGAAACCCATGGTTGCGATAGCCCCACAGAATTCCTACCTGTAATATGCTTGTTAAAACCAGCACCGCAAGAATGCAGCTTTTTATCCGTTCCTTCTTTCTGCGGTCCATAAGCTACCCCGCTGAATTGTTATTTGCCGCCGAGGGATTGCCATATCTGCTGGAATACATCCATTACATTCCTGTCTATATTGAACAGCTGATCCTTAAGATTAGGCTTACGTGTTATTGTGAAGTATGTTAACTGCAGGTTTTCACCGGGTACCGCCCTGCTCACTGCTTCATCCGTATAAGCTACAATCTTTATTCTGTTCCTTCCCTCTTTAAGCTTGATTTCCTGGCCGAACAGGCCAAGGCCGTTTACGGGTATGCGTGCTTCTTCTCCTGTAAATACCAGCTGTTCATAACAAAACCCATTGTATACTGCTGCCGTAACCCTGACCCCGGGTTCTTTTACCATGCCAAAAATGGTGTATGCTCCGGAAAAGTATATGATGTCCTTTTCGTCAGGTTTTGGGTTTGTTATGGCAACCAGGAACTGTTCTGTTTCTGCAAGAGGATTTTCGACAGGTTCCTCCTCTTCCCCTCCTGTATATTCAGGCTGGGTTATATACCATTCAAGATCCCTTTTAAAAGATTCTTCTTGTTCATCCTCTTCAGGCGGCATTTCTTCCTGACCGTCAGGCCGGGCATAATCATTGTCTGTTTGCTGCTCCTGCTGTTCTTCTTCCCGGTCCGGTTCGCTGCTTTTTGTACTCTGCGTTTCAGTTTCCGTGGTAACCTGGGGTGTGTCCGACCCGTTATCTTCAGGCAACGCAAAAACTGCCGAACATGACAGCGCAGCAACCATAAATACCATCAACACAGATACGAGTTTTCTCATGCATCAAACACATCCATAAAAGAAAATCTTTACTCTCTACAGAGTTAATCTTTCCCTCTTTATTATGATATTATTATATCCCTGATTTATTACAGAATAATTACACGGCATTTAAAAATGAATTACGCCTTTTGAAGAGGCAGTTTTACCAATACTTCTGTCCCCTTTCCCTCTCTGCTTTCAATGGAAATACTTCCCGTATGCGCCTCTACGATTTCCCTGGCAATGGAAAGCCCAAGGCCTGTTCCTCCCATCTCCCTGGAGCGTGCCTTGTCAACCCTGTAAAACCTTTCAAATATCCTGGGTATGTCCTGCTGCGGTATTCCAACTCCTGTATCCTTTACCTTCACATAAACACAGTTGGGTCTCCTTCCTGCCGATATTTCTATTGAGCCTTTAGGCGGAGTGTACTTTATTGCATTGCTGACAAGGTTTATAAATACCTGTTCAAGCCTGTCCCTGTCACCCTCAATTACCGATATGTCATCATCACAAATAACTTTAAGGCTCTGCTCCTTTATATCAGCCTCTATTTTCATCTTGCCTGCCACCTCCCTTACCAGGTCATCGATCTCAAACCTGCGAATGTTCCACTGCATCTGCATATTGTCTATCCTCGACAGCTCCAGAAGATCCTTTACAAGCCTGGTCATCCTGTCTGCTTCTGAATCTATAACCTTGAGGAATCTATGCGCTGTTTCACAGTCGTTAAGTGTCCCGTCCAGCAGTGTTTCGGCATAGCTCTTTATTGATGTTATGGGAGTACGCAGCTCGTGGGAGACGTTTGCAACAAATTCGCGCCTCATCATTTCAAGCTTCTGCTGTTCGGTAACATCCTGCAAAACTGCAATGACTCCCTCCCTGTTAAGCTGTTCATCAGTAAATACGGCAAAATATATGTCCAGATACCTGTCTTTTACGTTAATACTTATCTCCTTGCTGCTGAATGCCTCCCCATACATAACCTCTTCGAGCGTAATGTCCATGCTGTATTTACTTGCAAACTCGTTGAATGAAAGATCCATGTCCTCTCCGTCAAGCAGTTCCCTGGATGCTGGATTTGCATGTATTATGAGGCCCTGCAGATTGAAAGCTACAACCCCGTCGGTCATATAGTTCAGAATTGTTTCCACTTTGCTTTTTTCGCTTGAAACCTGTATCAGGGTATCCCGCAGGTTTTTTGCCATATAATTGAATGTGCTTGTTAATTTCCCGATTTCATCATCCGAATTCACATCAAGCGGCCTGTCAAAATGCCCATCTGCAATTTTCATGGCTTTATGCATTATTTTTACAATTGGTCCTGTAATTGTCTTTGACAGCACATAACCCAGCAAAAGAGATATTATAAGAGAGAGCAGAAGGCTGGTAAGCAGTATGTTGTTGAAGTCACTGGTAATTCTGCGCCAGTCCTCGCTGTCATACCTGAAATACAGCACATATTCTCCATCCTTCAGGTGTACCATCCTTGCATAGTCAAAATAGCTCCTGCCATTTACATGAAGCAGCGATTCACCCTCTCCCTGCTCGTTTCCAGCAAGAACACTGATGAAATTATCCGAATGCAGCATCTCTGTTCTGAATTTGTCAGGGTCTGTATTAAATACCCTGTCTGAAGAGTATATGACCTTTTCATTGTCATCTGCGCTGACTATGGTATAACTTTTGTATGTGCTTACAAAATGAAACTGTATGATTATGTTTCTCTGTGTTTTGAGATAATCGAGCATTTGAGAACTGGTATGTGAAGTATTTATTGTCCAAAGCTGAAACCCCCGCTCTATGCCGCTTTTGAAGTCCTCATAATACTTGCTTTCAATCCTCTTGTTCAAAAACAGCCCAATAGGCAGGATCAGAAATGTTGTTATGAGGATAAAAATGCTTACAAGCCTCCACTGCACGCTCCTTAAGAACATATATCATATGTCTCCATTGAAATAATACCCTACACCCCTCTTGGTAAGGATATAGATTGCGTTTGACGGCTCCTTCTCAAGCTTTTCCCTTACTCTTCTGACGGTTACGTCGACAGTTCTTACATCCCCATAGTACTCATAGCCCCAGACCTTTTCAAGCAGATTCTCCCTTGAAAAGATCTGTCCCTTGTTCATTGCAAGGAACTTGACAAGCTCAAACTCCCTGAGCGTAAGCTCAATTACATCCTCTCCCCGCTTTACCTCATACCTGTCTATATCTATTATCAGATCTCCACAGCTGAAAGCCTTGTTTCCGGAAGACTTCTCATTGTTCATCCCTATCCTCCTGAGGTTGGCCTTCAGCCTCGCCATCAGCTCTCTCTGGCTGAACGGCTTGGTGATATAATCATCTGCTCCCAGTTCAAGCCCCAGAACCTTGTCAACTTCCTCTTCCTTGGCTGTAAGAATAACAATGGGCACCTCGGATACTTCCCTTATCTTCTTGCATACCGTGAACCCGTCCATGCCCGGCAGCATAAGGTCCAAAAGCACCATGTCCGGCTTCTCGCTCAGTGCAAGTGCCAGTCCTTTATCTCCGTCAAAAGCTTCAATTGTGGTAAATCCCTCTTTCCCCAGGTTGTATTTGAGTATCTCCACAATGTTTTTTTCATCTTCTACTATAAGTATTTTCTGGCCCACAAAAACACCCCCCGCAATCTCCCTCTATTATAACAAAAACTTAATAATATTGTATAACAATTTTAACCTGCCTTTTAATCATCCCCGTCAAAATCATTATCGTCATCAATATCATAGTCTTCATAACCATAATCATCCAGGTACTGATTCTTCCTGTAGCGGTAGCTGGACCTTTTCCAGTTCCTTACCCTCCTCCCTGGTGCTGAAAGGCTTCCCATGAATGACAGTACTGTCAAAACTGCTGCCCCTGCTATTACCGTTTTTGCAGGCAGGTTCCCTATATACGGCAGGCCAGGGTATATCGCTGCAGCTGCTGTTCCCCCAATCAGAATAAGAAGTATCACAAATCTTCTCTTTCTTCTTGATGTGAGATACATAAGAATCAGAAGTACAGCAGCACCTGCAATTTTTCCTGTATTGCTCCACCTGGGTATGCTCTTAATCTGGTAGAACAGGTAGTTCAATATTCCTTTTACCCAGCCGGCTGTGGAGGAAATCTTAAAGAAATCATCTTCCCACCACCTACTAAAACTCTCTGAAGCCTTAACCGCTGTTATGTTTCCATCCTGGTCTATTGATACCGGATCTGAAGCAATGTTCATCATTGAAATGCTGTTGTCAGGTTTTCCCGTCTTCACACCCGCTTTTCCCTTGAGCGGCAATACATGTGAAACGGTATCATTCATCTCCACTGCAAAATCCGTATCAAGGGCAGTTATGTTATGCCATCCTCCGTTTTCAGGCAGCAGGTCAACGGAGAAATGCCCTCCCCCCAGCCTGTAGGATGTGTAGCGCACACTGCCTTGCAGCATTCTGACTTCGATAATTTCAGGCGATACATATCCTATAAGGATGTTCGTGTTCCTGTCAAGCCTTATATGCCCCCACCAGATGCCGTTAACTGTAATCTCAACCATGGCCCTGCCCTCATCTGTCCAAATACTGTTCCAGGGCATAAGCATAGTTTTTCCGGAGTCTGTTTCAGCAGCATCAAGCCTTTTATCATTACCGCCGTCTTCCGACCAGGCCCTGATGTACGCTTCTCCCTGTACCTTAATCACCCTGATGTCAATACTTTTTGGAATGGGCCGTTTTATCTTTTTTTCAAGCCACCATTCTATCTGTTCAAACACCTGCTCGTCCTCTGCAATAGGAGGTCCTGTGTCTGAAAGTGCTTGCTCATGCGTCCTGCCCTGCACCTTATATGCTGTAACACCTTTTAAATATGACGATGATGCAGATACCACAGCATCTCCTCCAAAGAAACCGGGGTCGTCCGAATAACTGTATATCAACCCGTATTCAACCTCCTGGTTAAGGTGCATTCCCGACGCTTCACCGCTGTTGAGCTCTGTAAGGTAACTGCTGTCCCGGTACATCTGCCGGGCAGCCCTGTAGTGACTTTCAAGCCATGGCTGTATTTTCATTGTCTGCAGGTCGTTCCAGTCGCAGCCGTGATTAGGTGTAGCCACCATTATTAGTTTCCGGACATTTTCCTCATAGTATCCTGCATTGTTGACATAGTATCTGCCTATAAGCCCTCCCACGCTGTGGGCTATTAAGTCCACCCTGTTGAGTTTTATGTTGTTCTGTGCATAGCTGTCCATCCTGTTACGGATATGTTCATGCAGAGCCCTGGTCTGGTCGTAAATTGACTGGTTTGCAGAATAGTATTCCTCCCTTAGTGTATCAAATTTTCTCGCTGACAGGCAGGAATCCAGTTTCTCCCATGTGTCAGCCTCCCCTGTGAAACCGTGTACCAGAACCACAGGAGGCCTGCAAATATCTACGTTAAGTTCATGCTCTACCCTGTTTCCATCATTATCGTTATATATGAAGCTGAAAGAATCCGTTGCCTTCCACACATCCGGGTTTTCAGACTTCTCAAGCAGTTTGCTGTCTTCAACATATGTAGGAGGACGGTAAGCAACCTGAGCTTTTCCGTCCTTAAGTTCTATCACCTTACCAAACCTGTCCGTTTCTGCTTCTATACTCCCCAGTAGTGGTTTTGTATATTTCAGTTTTCCGTCCGCCACGCCGTCAATACTGACTTCTATTCCTATACAGCTTATACCGTCTGCTGCAACTCCCGAAAAGGACTGCCCCGTCACAGGATTTGTCTCAATCCTGATGCTAAGTTCCAATTCAGTTGCCTGCTGTGTTTGCGCTGCAAGTGCGGTCGATGGAAACAACAGCAAAAAAACAATTGTGAATATGCCTGTTACAGTCCTGTTATTCATGAATATTATCCCCCGCTGAATGAAATAATTAAACCGGCATCCCTATAATATTACACAAATCGACATAACACAACATATGTCGTGTTAACCCGTAACTTAGTCAGAAATATTTTAATAATGTATGCAACAGAAAGCAAAAACTGTGTAAGAATTGACAAAAGCACATACAATACAATATAATATATGTGAAAGGATGTGCATATCATGGCAACAAAAAATATAACAATACGTATGGATGAAGAATTAAAAACGCAGTTTAGTAAATTTTGCAACGAAATTGGTATGTCGATGGGAACAGCAGTGACCATATTTGCCAAAACTGTTGTAAAAGAGGGCCGTATTCCTTTTGAGCTTTCAGTAAAAGCTCCTAATCTTGAAACTATTAAAGCGATGCTTGAAGCTGAAAAACTTAGCCGTGATCCAAAAACAAAGCGATATTCAAGTTTTATGGAAGGGTTTGATGATGTAATGGATAATGAATAAATATGACCTTGTTTTATCTGGCAGATTCAAAAAAGATCTGAAGAAAAGTATTAAACGTAATGTTGATATTTCAGAATTGAATACTGTCGTTGAGATACTGCTTGCAGGAGAGAAACTACCTGAAAGATTCCAGGACCACGGTTTATCAGGAAATTGGACAGGACATCGTGAATGCCATATAAAACCTGACTGGTTGCTGGTATACTATATACAGGATGATATGTCAGTACTTACACTCACTAGAACAGGCACACATTCAGATTTGTATTAACAAAAAATGCACCCACCTGAGAAATCCCGGCAAGAAATGAATAAATTGTATCATTATTTGAATTTTTGACAGCTCTATACACTAGTCCCGATATCCTTATTTTGGCAGCAGGTGTTTCACGGTTTTCTCTCTCTGTCTTCCGTCACCATACGTTGCAATCACATCTATCCTGTCTATTTCATCGTCAAATTCCGACATGTTCTTTTTCAATGCGAGTCCTTTTTCAGCTTTTAGCTTTTTTTGTTCTTCTTCATCATACCCAAAGGGTTTCATCTCAACTACGTCAATCAGCTCTCCTGCGCTGTAAAACCAGGCGTGAGCCGATTTAATTTTGAGTTCCTCAACTTCTGTCTTTGTCCGGGGCAGCAGGTTTAGTACAATAACCCTGTCATCAGGGCTTTGACTTTCCTGTATTCCCACGGAAAAGTCCGTATATGCATATATGTGAGCAGGTATGCGCTCGGTCGTCTCGGCGGTCTTTTCACTTCCATCAATGAATACCTGGTACTCATACTCTAAAAAAGCATCAAGCGGGAACTCTGCCTTAAAATTCAGCCCTTCTGTCTTTTCAAGTTCAACCCTGTTCCATTCGGTTCCCGATGTGTCCCTGAAAAGAAGGTACGGCTGCTGACCTTCTCCCAGCTTCTTCAATACAATTTCACACATGACATCCGTTTTCCCGCTGGCTGTTCCTTCATGCTTCCAGTCTACCGCAGTTACCAGCTCATTCTCCTGCCGGATAGTATTCACCACATTATTCAGCCTTCCTGCCACATTGTTTTCTATTAAGGATAATTCATATTTGAGCATGTTTGTCCTCTGTGTCAGGCTTTCATTAACCCTGTTTATCCTGCCGGTCTGGTAAAACTGGATTAGGATTACCGCTGCCAGTGCGGCAATAATGATCTTTTCTGTAGTCTTCACGTCAATCAGCCCTTTACTATTTTTTCACATATACAGACGCAATCTTCCCTGTATTTGTTCCACATATGCATTAATACATGAAGAAAGCCCGCCCTTTAACCGGGCGGGCCTGTTGTACCAAGAGCTGCTGCACTTACTTATTTACCTTCCTGAGCTTAACTTGCCCATTGCCTTACCATGTGAACCGGGGGCGAGATTAAATTCATTGTTCATTTCTCCCCAGCCTTTTCCGTCCTTTTTTAACCGGGCGATTTCTGCTGCTGGAACTCCACTTTTGTTTGCAAAGTAGAAGGTAAAAAACAGTTCTCCCTTTTCAACTGAATCGACATTTAACAGGGAGATTTCTTCTTCTGATACCGAGAACCTGACTGCAAGCATGGAAATAAACTCAGAAGTGACTTTTTCGTCTTCAGGATCCCTGGTGCCCGTACTATCGGGACAGGATGAAACAGGTATTTAAAGTATACCCCTCAGGGAGGGGAGATAAGCATTGACTATGCCCTTAAGGGCGGCAGGCTGATCATTTCGGTAAAGGGCACCGGCAAAATAGTTAAAGCACACAAAGAAAGTATTTCAGTTTCAAGCCAAAAAGGTATCGGTACCAGGTTTGTCATTATCCTGCCTGCCAGCTGAAATCAGCATTTGTAGTGACTTAAC
>CAYYGK010000103.1:0-9179 GCA_964471145.1 uncultured Eubacteriales bacterium
CATTTATTACCTCTGACACGTATTCATTATCATGATACTTTCTGAAAATGCTGACAATACCATTGTACAGGTTTCCTTCATCATTGGCATTTATCTCATCTTTTAGGATTTCAGCGAAAATCAGCCGGAATCTCCCATCTCTTTCCTCAAGGTCTTCCATTTCCACTAGTAGTTTTTTAAATCTTGATGCTATGCTTTCTGTATCTATAGTATATCCCTCCTGCTTATTTTTCAGGCAGATAATGCGTATAATCGTCTCTCCTGAAACCCTTATTCATACTGATATGTCCCTTGAAATCGTCCAGTATTCGCCCTTCCACCCTTATCCTGACCTTCTGCACTCCTTTGATTTCAGTAAGACTTAGTACAATAGGAGCCATTGTCATCTCAATTCCGGTGCTCCCTCCTACATGGTCGTTTTCAAACTCCCCTGACATGTCCACAACAAGTATGCCTTCACTATACGTCACAGACCTAAGAAAGGCCGTCTGTGGTATGCATGTAGTAAGGTCGTTAACGGAATCCGCATTTATTAGCTTTTTCATAACAACAGCTGCCTTATCTTCAATTGCAGGTTCCTTCTCAAATTCAATAACCTGCTCCTCGCGTACCACCTTCATCCCCTGCTCTCCTGCAAAATATAAAACTGCAGTCCATCTGCTTAAGGCAGTCTCCGTTTGTTCTGCAGTTGTGGAAGGAGGTTCAGTGTTAAGCCCGCTACCTGGTCTGACAACACTGTCCATTTCGCATGACAGCATCATTGATGCAAGTAAGATTACTACAACAAAGATGCAAAACTTCTTCATGGTTTGCTGCCTCCACAAACAAATTTGCCGTACCTGACATCTATCTTGCATTATATAATAATTACATCCGTCACACAACTGTATGTTTGCCAGAATGTCCATAAGAATTAACACCCCCTTAATACAGATATAATTGTTATATAACCTGTATGGTTTAAAATAGGGGGCCCAGGCAGGGAATGCCTGTTACTAAACAAGTCAGGGGCGTATAATGATGAGCACGGCAACAGAAGCAAATGTTAAAAGAAGCGGCAAAGTTGCTGTCCTTCATCGGCATTTGTCAACAGCCGCCAGGAAAAAACTCTTTGATAAGAGTACAGGGGATGAATTGATGAACATCCTGGAGCATGGCAAGATAAAAACGGTTTTTCAGCCTATGATTTCCTTGAAAGACGGGATTATAATGGGCTATGAGGCATTGAGCAGAGGACCGGCTGATTCGCATCTTGAGAACCCTACAACACTCTTTGATGTAGCAAGGATATACGGAAAGCTCTGGGAGCTTGAACTACTCTGCAGGATAAAGGCCCTGGAAAACATCGCTGTTCGTGAAAGCCAAGTGAATATTTTTCTTAATGTCGACCCTGACATAATAAACGATGAAAAGTTTAAAAAGGGATTTACCAGGGAATTCTTAAAACAGTTCAAAATCAATCCCGACAGTATTGTTTTTGAAATCACAGAAAAAAATTCTATCAGCAATCTTGAGAGTTTTAAAAAGGTCATAGACCACTACAAGGAACAGGGTTATAAAATAGCTATCGATGATGTGGGTTCAGGGTATTCGGGTCTTAAACTTATTACGGACATCCATCCTCAATACATCAAGCTTGATATGAACCTTATAAGGGATATAGACAAAAACGGTATCAAGCATGCGCTCTTAAAGACTTTTTATGATTTCTGCCTTGTTACGGATATAAAACTCGTTGCCGAAGGCATAGAAACCGAAAATGAACTGAATACTCTCATTGATATGGGTATAGAATACGGCCAGGGTTTTTTCATAAAGCGCCCCTCTCAGGACACAGGCAACATTAATCCAGGTGTAAGAGAAAAAATACTCAAAAGGAACAGACAAAAAAGCAGGCTTTATCACAGTAGCCCTTCAAGTGTAAAAATAGGCGACGTGTGTCGCAACAATGTCACCGTATCTCCTGCCTCTACCGGTTCCAAAGTGCTGGAGATATTCAACGAAAACCAGCAAATTTTTGGCATACCGGTGGTATTAGACAACACACTCAAGGGCCTGATAATGAAGGACAAGTTCTATGCAAAACTTGGCACACAGTATGGCTTTGCCCTGTTTCTCAACCGTCCCGTGGCACTTATCATGGACAAAAGACCCCTTTCAGTAGATTGCAACACAACAATAGATGTAGTATCCAAAATGGCGATGGCCAGAAAGGATGATAAACTCTATGACTATGTCATTGTTACGCAGGATTCCAGATACTATGGAATAGTCACAATAAAGGACCTGCTTGAAAAGACTACAGAAATGGAAGTTAATTACGCAACGCATTTAAACCCCTTGTCGGGGCTCCCCGGTAATATAATGATTGAGAACAGGCTTAAGCATTACCTTGCTGACAACGGTGAGTTTACTGTGCTATATATAGACGTAGACAACTTCAAGGTATACAATGATATTTACGGCTTTGAAAACGGCGACAGATTCATTCTTTTTATTGCCCGGGTCCTTAAGGAATCAGTAGCTTCTTACTGTGAAAACGAATCATTCATCGGACATATTGGAGGAGATGATTTTGTTGTCATAGTTGAAGGATACGATGTCTCCGGATTGTGTGAAGCTATAATAGATGCGTTTGAAACAGGTAAAAACAAGTTTTACAACAAACATGATCTTGAAAAGAAAATCATTACAACAACAAACAGAAGAGGTGAAGAGGAGCATTACGGAATCGCCACCATTTCCATCGCCGGCACAGATAACCGCAAACAAAAATTCAAAAGTGTTTATGACCTCTCCGAACACGCAGGAAGAGTAAAAAAGAAATGCAAGGAAACCTGGTCCAGTTGCTATCTTTTAAAATAACACGTGCAAGTTTCCTCTCTGTACAATACTATTTCAGGCTTTTGATAAAGGATACACACCCGTTTGTTTCACTATCTCCGTCAAGCACTCCCAACTCCAGAGTAAAATGCTTTTTTTGCCCGGGCATCAATACCTGCAGGCTTCCCCTTTCCCTCTCGCTGGTTCTTCCCTCCACATGACAGTTGGCAGGTTCAATGCCCAGTGCATAGTCGCCGGATTTCATGCTTTTCCACTGTACAAGGACAGGAAGCTGCTCAATATTGTATTTAATATACGCACCCATTTTAAGATCGCTGTTCACAACTGCTGTACGGGTGTTTTTTTCTTTTCCTGATGCAGCGGTATGATAAAAGACCTGCTCATTGCATCCGTCAACCGGTACTGAAAAAACACTCCAATCACTTATTCCGGCTGCTGCACTGTCACCGTTGGGGACAGTTTCAATACTCGGGATATAAAGCCTTGTATTCCGGTCCAGTATGGGATAACCAAAATTAAAATGGTACAGTATCATTAACTCCTGCTTCTCAAACCCGCAGTTTTCCACAGTGTCTTCAATTATAACCTTTTTCCAACCCATCTCTGAGTAAAGCCTTCGCCTTAATACCAGGTTTTCCCTGAAAAGAGCGGCCTCTCTCATGGTCCCCGTTATTTCCATCTTGTATCTGCCATCTTCCCACCTGCATCCTGCTGAGACATCCTCTGCAGGAGTATTGGCTATCCTGCCATGCAAGGGATAAGTAATACCATCTTCACTGCATGCCCCGCCTACATTTGTAAGACCGCAGGTGTACAACATTCCTGCAGGAAATGTCCTCAGGAATTCCAGCGATTCAGGATTGAAAAAACAGGGTGATACAAGACCCGGCCTGGAAATGAAGCTAAACGGAACCCCTCTGTATTTCATACTGAATATGTCCAGGCACCTGCTCTCGGTGACAGTTAATTCAAACCCGCTTCCTGTTGCAATATTGAAGGCCTTTATTCCTGCAGCCCTTCCCGAAGTGTATTGAAAAGGAGTTATGTACACTGTCTGGGATATATTCCCAACGTTCTTTAAAAAATCTTCCCTGCCCACCTCATTACCAAACATATTTATCATATTTTTAAACCAGCCTTTCTCTTATTACTTACTGTTTAACCCTTTTATAGCACTTTAGGATTTCACCATAATACAGCACATGATAATCATTGCCTTTATAGAGTGCCTTTTTTATCTTATCATCTGCCAATGCAGGTTCCATTGCCTGCCTGTATATGGTTTTGCACTCATAATGTATTCCGCACTCTCCAATAACAGGCACATTGACAGTTGATGCACCAACAGCAGTAAGGCCGCATGCACTGAATTTTCCGCAGTCCCTGCCCGAATTGCTGCCGCAAAACTGCAGTGCTTCATTGAGTTTATCATCAACAGGTATACTTACGGTAAACTCTCCCGATTTGTCTATCATCCTGTATGTATGACGTGAATACCTCACTGCAACAGTAAGTACAGGTTTTCCCCACAATATTCCGGTCAAGGCCCATCCTATTGTCATGGTGTTTATTTCTTCTCCCAGTCTGGTGTTCAGAAAAACACCTCCTGAAGATAGCCTCCTGACCAATTCAGGTATATACTTGCTGAAATCAGCCTGTTTCATCTGCATAACCTCCTTAATTAAGATATATACTCTATATCATATATCCATATTACTCCCATATTGTCATTAAAGTCTCTCCTGTAGCTTTGAACCCTGTTGGTATCAAATACTATGTCGGATATGTCCATATAGTCCTCTTTCCTGTAATCAACCACCTTAAGCATTATTTCCATTTTACCCTCTTCTATTGCCCGTGTTACCCTTTGAGTGAATTCCTGCTTTGTCTGCACCACCAAATCATTCATATAAAAGAAGTTGTATTCGGTGCTGCTGCAGGGAGGATAATCGTCCGTTTCCCATATGTGGTCTACTGAAATTTCCTCATCTGTTACATTCAGATAGCTGTATCTTAGTACCTCCTTGCCGTCCTGGAGGACAGGATCGTCAAATGTGGTATCAATATGATAGTACCCCTTCCCAAGTTTGACGAGGTTCCATGCATGGTTTATCCAGTCATACGATTTCCCCTCTCCCCTTACAAGAGTAGAATATATACCTGACCGGTATAGCAGCATGTTCACCGCCTCGGAATACCCCTGGCATACAGCCACTCCCTGTATAAGCGAACCAAATGCAGTATAAGGTTCGTTAGTGGGAAATTCACTCCCCTGTACCTTGTACTGCGTATTGTTTACTATATAGTCGTGTACCGCTACCACCTTTTCGTAATCGGTCATTTCTTCAAGCAGTATCTCCCCGGCTATTCTATCAGCCTCATCGGCAGCTTGCTGTAATTGCCCGGTAGTATAAAGGTAATCCATTATCATATCTATATGCTCCTGATTTGGGGTAAACTCCCAGTAACCAAGCAGTACCCTCAACCCGTTTACGCCTGCCGCAGCCCTTTCGGCAACCAGCATAGCAGGCTCAATATCCTCGGAAATGTCACCGCTGTATCCGGTAATATCAAGTCTTACTGAGTTGACAAGCTGTCCGGCTGCTGCTGCCAGTACTGCAACAAGCTGCTGTTGGTTATCCACTGTGTAACCATTTTCACCCTGTTCAAACCCCTCAAGTGTTTCAGGTACCCCTTCTGCTTCATAAAGTGAAAGAAGTTTTGCCGTATAGGGTGAGACAGCACCATCCTCAATAAGCTTTTCAAGCAAATTTTTTTCATCTCCGTTCAGTCTTGCAAGAAGAGCATTATACGATATGCCTGCCATGTCATCCCTGTAGAAGGTATCTCTCTGCTTCATTTCATCGTACTCCTGCTGTGATAAAAGGCCTATTTCAAGAGCCTTTTCAAGAGATTCGGTATAGTGGAATTCACCAATACTGTCATCGTAGCCCAGGGCCCTGAGGATAAAAGTCATAAAATGCACTGCCGGTATTTCCACATACGGACTGTAATTCTCCTGGGATGTTCCCTTTGTCAGACCGTTTTGATAAAGCCAGCCCACATGAGCATCCGCCCAGTCAGGTACATCATCTGTAAACGGGTGTTCATATTCGTTTTCAAGCACATACTGCTCCATTCCCAGAAGTCTTGTTATCATAACAGCCGTCTGTGCCCTGTTGGCACTGTATTCAAGGTGATAACCCGTTGCCATCCCCTTAAACAGCCCGAGAGTATTCAAAACTTCAGCTTTCTCAAAGTTTTTTATGCCGCCGTAAACCGTTTCATTGCCCGACGGTACTTCTCCCTGCTGTGCAACAGAGGGCGCAGGCACAAACAAAACCAGTAATATTATTAAAACAAAAGAAAAAACTGCTTTTCTGTCCACAAAAACAACTCCAAACTGTAACACATAGAATTATACCACTTTTCAAAAAGGTATCTCAATAAATTTTTGTTACAGCATGGAAGCTGACGAATATTAATCACCCTGTATTATCAATACAGACGAGCTTGTACCTATTCTGTCTGCTCCCGCCTTTACCATGGTGACTGCAGTTTCGTAGTCCCTTATTCCGCCTGCGGCCTTTACGCCCATTTCATCCCCGACAGTTTCTCTTAAAAGCCTTACATCCTCTGTCCTTGCGCCGCAAGAGGCCAAACCGGTGGATGTCTTTACAAAATCCGCACCCGCAGACATACATATACGGCATGCGGTTATCATTTCCTGTCTGTTAAGAAGACAGCATTCCAGTATAACTTTAACAACAGTTTCATTTCCTGTCGAATCTACCACTGCTTTTATGTCATCCCTGACCAGCTCCAGATTACCATCTTTCAAAGCCCCTATGTTCATGACCATGTCAATTTCATCAGCACCGGATTCTACAGCTTTGGCAGCCTCATATGCCTTTACCGGCGGAAGTGAAAAGCCAAGGGGAAATCCTGCCACAGTGCATACCTTTACATTTGTATCCCTAAGCAGCCTTGATGCCAGTCCCACACGGGTCTGACCCACACATACAGAATGAAACCCGTAATTGCCGGCCTCCTCGCACAGCTTCTCTATATGAGCCGTATTCGCATCAGCTTTTAAAAGAGTATGGTCTATAATTTTGCATATGCTGTTTATTCCTTCTGTTTCCCTGCTGTTCATTGGCACAATCCTTTCCACCAATATTTTATCACAGAAACAATAGATGTCAGTACTTTTTCAGATAATTCTGTATCTCCCATTTGTGGACCTGCTTTTCGTACTCCTCCCATTCCTTTAGCTTGGTCCTGTAGAATATATTAAATGTATGCTCTCCCAGTGTATCCTTTACAAGCTGGTCCTTTCTCATATGCTCAAGTGCCTCCATAAGGTTCCGGGGATACCTTTGAATACCGTTTTCTTCTCTTTGCTTCCTGGTCATACCGTACATGTTTGTGTCACATTCCTCCGGGGGTTCAATCCTGTTCTTTATGCCGTCAAGACCTGCTCTGAGCATAACCGCAAACACCAGGTAGGGATTCGCTGTCGGGTCGGGTGTTCTCAGCTCAAGGCGTGTTCCATTTCCCCGGCAGTTTGGTATTCTTATAAAAGCCGATCTGTTGCAGCATGACCATGCAATATTGGTAGGCGCTTCATATCCTGGTACAAGCCGCTTGTAAGAATTAATTGTTGGATTGCATAAAGCAGCTATTCCCTTTGCATGTTTTATCAGTCCCCCGATATAATACTTTGCAATATCACTCAATTCCAGAGGTTCTCCGGGGTCATAAAAAGCATTTTCCCCATTGCATGAAAGCGACTGGTTGCAGTGCATCGCATTGGCGTTTTCGGATGAAAAAGGCTTCGGTATGAATGAGGCATAAAGCCCGTGCTTCTTTGCAACATTCTTTACTATCTGCTTGAATATCATCCACTTGTCAGCCATACTCAGCGCCTCATCATATTTAAAATCAATCTCATGCTGCCCTGGTGCGACTTCATGATGTGACGCCTCAATGGAAAACCCATATCTCTTCATTGTAAGTATAATATCCCTTCTGGCATCCTCCCCCTTGTCAACAGGTGACAGGTCAAAATACCCGGCAAAGTCGTGTATGTTAAACAGCGGATTCTCCTCATTATCAAGGTGGAACAGGAAAAACTCCCCTTCCGGTCCCACACTCAGTGTATATCCCATCTCTTCTGCCTCTTTCACGGCCTTTTTAAGTATTCTTCTTGGACAGCCATGGAAGGGCTTCCTGTCGGGCCCGTAAACATCACAAAACACATGTGCAACTGCTTCCCTGTCAGGTTTCCAGGGTATAGATTCAAACGTGTCAAGATCAGGAACAAGATACATGTCTGATTCTTCTACTCTGCCAAATCCATCTATTGATGAGCCGTCAAACATCAATTCACCGGATAGTGCTTTATCCAGTTCATCATTAGTAATTGCCACGTTTTTTGCAAAACCGAATATGTCGGTAAACTGCAGTCTTATAAATTCTATCCCCTCTTCTTCAATCCTCTCCTTCAACTCTTTGCGCTTAAAATCCTCAGATTCATCCGATAACATAAAAAAAAACAACTCCTTTGGGTATTAAGTTTTTAGCATTCATAAAACTCCTGCTTATTATATATTTCACAGGCAGCTATATCAAACTCCGTTTTAAAGCGAATAAACAGTTAAGACACCGACAAACGTAAAGAGGAGGTATCAAAAACACCAGCCTCTGTTATTTACAGTATCGGCAGCAGGTACATATGTATTGAAAGGATTTGGCAGCTTTCACAGCCAGCCAGTACCTCATTTCCCATTTAATAGAGAGTATATGAGGTATATAAATAATAAGGTAGATTTATTTCTTTTTTATACAACCTTCTGATAGGTGAGAATAAACTACTAGCCGTCTATTCCTGCAAAATAGCTCCTTACTCTGGAAGATGAGGAATATGAATGAATGTCCATCATTCTGCCCAGACTGACATCAAAATTATAAGAGCTGAATTTCTCCATGCCTCCGCCTGGATAGAATGTCATCTCTCCAAAATATATTTTTTCACCAACTGTATACAAATCCACCCTTACAAAGGGGAATCCCCCCGAGAGCATCTGAGCAGTGTCAATCATCGTATCCAGCAGCGGAGGTCTTTTTATGCCTCTGTCAGTATTCCTGAATGTAAGCTTCGTGTCAATTCTGTTCCAATCAGGGTCATACAGGTCCCTTTTATGCTGACCGAATCTGTCTTTGTCAACCTGTATCATTCCCACTTTTCCGTTAAAACAGAAAAACTTGTAATCTTCAGGAGGTTTACCATCAGGGTCTTCAATAAATCTTTCTATCAGTATTCTGGGCCTGAC
>CAYYGK010000104.1:0-8792 GCA_964471145.1 uncultured Eubacteriales bacterium
AGTCAACTGGACTTGCTTTATCAGTTCATGTTTCCTGCGTATGAAAACTAGTGATAATGGATTGCTGCAATATATATATGACCTTTCAGCACATGCTAAATTTTGCCTGGTGTATGAAAAAGGTTGTGTTATGGAGCCGTGTCTAGTAAAATTGATTAAAACGGCAAAGGGGGCAAAAAGGTGACCAGGATAAAAAAATTGAGTCTTATACCTTTAAGCATTATTGTATACATCTGCCTTGGTACAGTATATTCATGGAGCATATTTAAAAAACCTTTAGAGCAGCTTTTTGAAGCCAACCCTGCTCAAAGCAATCTGCCTTATATGTTTTTCCTGTTGTTCTTCGCTGTTTTGATGCCTGTAACAGGAAAACATATGGACAAAACAGGTTACAGAAAAACCCTTGTAGCCGGAGGGGTTCTAACTGGCGCAGGCTGGATACTGTCGGGTTTTACATCGGATATTTACCTTTTGACCATTACATATGGTATCATAGCAGGTGCAGGTGTAGGAATTGCATATGGAGTTCCCATTACTGTTATCTCCAGGAGCTTTGCCAAAAACAGGGGGGCAGTTATGGGTATCATACTGGGAGGCTTTGGCCTGTCTCCTTTTGTAACAGCTCCTGTTGCAGGCTATATTATTCGTAATTACGGCGTTCTGACTGCATTTAAAGTGTTAGGACTTGCTTTTCTGGCGGTTATACTCATATGTTCCGTTCCATTCAGGCTGCCGTCCGCAATACCTGTTAACAGAAGCATCGGCTCTTCAAACAAGTACCTGTCAGTATTACTTGCCGACAGAAGGTTCTGGGGGCTTTGGAGCTGCTATGCCGTTGGTACCCTGGCAGGTCTTATGATGATTGGAATAACAAGTCCTGTTGGAGAGGAACTCTTTTTGCTTTCCCCACAGAAAACAGCAATGATAATACCTGTATTCGCAGTTTTTAACGCAGCAGGAAGGCCAGTGTTCGGCTGGATTACCGATAGAATGGGCTATGTGTTTTCCAGTGTGCTGTCCTTTTGCCTTATTATCACAGCAGGAGCTGTAATGCTGTTTGCAGGGCAGAGCACTCCCGTATACCTTGCGGTGTTTTCAGCCTTCTGGTTTAATCTGGGAGGATGGCTTGCTATCGCCCCGGCTGCCACTGCATCCTTATTCAGCAGGGACCATTACAGCAGCAACTATGGATTGGTTTTTACAGCCTATGGAGCAGGAGCAATACTGGGCGGCATACTGTCAGGGAACATCAAGCTTCTTCTGGGAAGCTATTATTATGTTTTCTTCCCTGTAATATTAATAGCTGCAGCCGGCATTGCACTCGCCCTTTTTCTTCTCAGACAGAAGACACAACAGGAGGAATGAATGTGAACAATCCGGTTAATATCCTCGTTATTCTTACAGACTTATTTTATACTTATTCATTTGATTCCAGAATACTTTTCGCTTTTTCTACACGCCACATATCAAGATATTGTTTATTATTAATACTGGTAATATTTGTGTAATATTGAATTCTTGTGCCAGATCAGATATAAATACAATTCAAGTATCCATAATGCATGGCTGTATGATTTTGCCAATTCAGCAATAATTCATTTAAATAATCAGCATCTTTGTTATATACCATAAAAGCTATCCTTTTTTCATCTAAAACAACCATTTGATTTATATTTATTTCTTACTTTAGTAAAAACATATTCTGCAACTTTCACAAACATGTGATTAATTGTTTCTGGTGTTAAAAAATCATTGGCGCTTAAATACTTTCTGTTCTCCATTAATACTGCAAGCGCCCCATTTGTTACTGGTTCTGTTTCCAGTTGTGTCATTTTATCTAAATATATTTTTGAATTTGTACCCAGCAGGCAAGACCTTAAAATCATTTGCTTCATAAAATTAGAATTATTGCTTATAGTTATTTTCCAATTTGTGTTTAGAATTTTTTGCATTTTTACAGTTTCCAATAGATATTCCATCTCATCATAATTATCTTTGTTGCTTTTAAATTTTAAAACGCTGTATTTTCCGACGCTCATAGCTGCCTGAGCACCATCCATATGCATTGTTGAATGCTCAGTATTCATATGCTGGTCATTTTTCATATAAGTTTGTCTTTCTAAATTTACCAGGAGTTGTTCCTTCCATTTTTTTAAACATGGAAGAAAACTGTGATTCATTGTAAAAACCACATTCCTGTGAAATCTCAAGTATGGAGATGTCTTTTTGTTTCAACAGACGCTTTGCATTTGCAATTCTTTGGTTTATAAGGTATCTGACCGGAGGAAAGCCTGTTTTCTTCTTGAATAAATGTCTGAAATGATCATAACTATAGCCGGACATTTGTGACAGAGTCTTAAGGTTTAAACGCTGGTTATAATTTTCTTCTATGAATGCCTTAATATATGAAAGGTTGCTGCATTTCCGGCTTGTCATTGAGCGGAGCCGCTCCAGTTCAATTAGAAGTTCATTCAATATCAAGTCCACTTTTAGCCTGAAAAACTTTTTTTGCCCGGAAATTTCATTCATTATCTGCCTGAAAAAATGGAGAATGCTCTGACGGCTGTCATCTGAATATATGCCATTATCAAGGTTTATTTCAGCGCCGTTGTATTTAAAACCTATAAACATTACATCAGTATCTATGCAATGATTTTCGTTGTGATAGCAGTGAGGACAAATAACAGCATAGGTATTTGAGGAATATTTAAATTCTTTGCCGCCTATAACAGTACTCCCAGCACCTCTCAAATAGTATACAATCTCATAGCACTCATGCCTGTGAAAATTAACACAGGTTGCTTTTTCACGTTTAGTATAATATACAAATTCGATTCTGCTGTCCATTTTACACCATCTCTTATGATTTGATTCTAATTTTTTGAGTAGCCATTTAATATAAAAAGTCAGCCACTTTATAATAGCATATAACAAATAATTTTGCTATCATCAATTCAATCTAGTGTATAATCAGGAGGGTATCAAATGGAATATACAAAAATGCCGGCCGCAAGGCTTCTAGAGCGCTTGGAGTGGCCTCAAGGCAAGGTCCGTATGGTATTGGACACCGACACCTATAATGAGATAGACGATCAGTTTGCTCTGACCTATGCTTTAAAATCCCCTGAAAAAATAAGATTAGAGTCTGTTTATGCTGCTCCTTTCCACAATAACAAGTCTACAGGCCCAGAAGACGGTATGAATAAAAGTTATGATGAAATACTGAATATCCTCAGCATGCTTGATGTGCCTTCAAAGAACTTGGTATATCATGGTTCAACCGGATACCTGGAAAACATACACACTCCAAGGGACAGTGAAGCCGTGAGAGATCTGATAAAGCGCGCCATGAAATGTGAGGATGAGCCTATATATGTTGTTGCAATAGGTGCGGTAACAAATGTCGCATCAGCAATTCTCACAGAACCGAAAATAATCGAGAAAATTGTTGTAGTATGGCTGGGTGGAAATGCCATCTACTGGCCTGATACAAAAGAATTTAATCTTGAGCAGGACATATATGCAGCCAGAGTAATTTTTGACTGTGGTGTACCTGTCATCCACATCCCATGTGCAGGAGTAACCACCCACCTGATTACTACAATACCTTAGCTTGAGTATTACCTGATGGGAAAAAGCGAAATAGCAACCTACCTTACTGAGATAGTAAAAAGCTATACCAGCGAACCATTCGGCTGGTCAAAAGTAATCTGGGATGTAGCTTCAATTGCATGGCTGATAAACCCTGACTGGGTATCTACTAGCATAATACACAGTCCTATTGTTACCGACCAGTTAACCTGGAGTATTGATAACAGAAGGCATTTTATAAAAAGTGCGACCAGTATGAAACGAGACAGAATATTTGCAGATCTTTTCAGAAAGTTGACCTAAGTCTTATTTACGTCTTTTATATTAGATGGTGAAATTGAGTAAAAGTTTTTAAACTGCTTTGAAAATGTAAACGGGTCAGAAAATCCAACTCTGAATGCTGTCTCTTTTACAGATAGATGTTTATCAACCAGTAGGTGTGTAGCATAATTCATTTTTGCCCTTAGAATATACTGCTTGGGTGAAATACCCATGTGGTTTTTAAAATACCTGGAAAAATAACTTTCATTAAAACCTGCAATATACGCCAGTGTTTTGCAGGTTATGGATTTCTCAATATTATCATTAATAAACTTGATTACTTTTGACAGAGATTGAAAATTGGATAAATCATTATTGGACAAAAAAGCTGTCGGGTTATCAGGATTGGTCATAAGCATATCTGCCAGCAAAACTTTTAAAATCGATGTAATTGTATTTTTTTTTGATTCGTTTTGATTATAAAGACCTTTAAAATTCTGGACAAAGACTTTTAATATGTCTGTATGATTCGAAGGAATTTTATAATCACTAAAACTGACCTTCATACTTTTGTTTACTCCAAGCTCTACAGAAAAATGACAGTATAACAGTTCGGTGTATTCTTTTATCTGCATGGTTACGCTTGTACCAGGAGTCATAAGAAAGGCTTCTCCAGGTACAGCACAGTAATGATTTCCGTTTATCATTATGTTTAATGAGCCTGTTAGTATATACCATAGGTCAAAATCCTGGAATGAAAGCGTGAAAATCTTACCCTTCTTGTGTTTCCCACACCCATAGGTCAATAACTGGATGTATGTTTTATTTAATATTTTCAGAGATATCTTTTCGTTTACCATGTCAGTGCTCCCTTTCCCATTATATATATAACATATTAGTATTGTAAAGAATCCACATGAAAAAGTAAAAAATAGCTATGGAGAATAAGTAATATAAAATATAGCATTATGTATATGCATGACAAAACTGTTGTACTGTATAACTATGTGGGACCTGTTAACTATTTGCACATTAAGTAATTAAAGAAGAGTGATTTTATAATGAAAAGGATATATTACATTGAACCATATAAAATTTCAGAGGTCTTTACCTTACTTGAAAAATGGGGAAATAAGGCACATATTCTTGCAGGAGGAACAGATACTATAATTGATATTCGGTCAGGCCGGATAACGCCTGAACTCATAATTAAAATTGATAGGGTTGATGAGTTAACCGATAAAGTTAGATTTAACAAACAAGGTCTTTTGATTGGGGCCCTTGCAACTCTTAATAATATAACGCTGGACAAAGGAATTAGTAAATATTTCCCTTCTCTAACGAGAGCTGCCGCTAGTGTAGGGTCAAAACAAATCAGAAACAGGGCAACGCTTGCAGGCAATATTTGTAATGCTTCTCCCGCAGCTGACACTGTACCAGCTTTGTTGATATATGACGCAATAGTCAATACAATATCAGCAAAGGGTTGTAAGCAAGTTCCCATAGACATGTTTATTACAGGGCCAAGGAAAACAGTATTGAAAAACAATGAGTTAGTTGAAAGTATTTTTATACCTTACAAACAGTTTAAATATGGTTCAAGTTATTTAAGGCTGGCAAGACGTGAGGGAGTAGACCTTGCCATGCTGTGTATCGGATCTTTAATATCTGAAAACGGTGATGTAAGTATTGCATTGGGTGCAGTAGGTCCAAGAGCGTTTAGAGCATATGAAACAGAATCCTTACTAAAAGGAAAAGCATTTGAAAAAAAGAATGTAGATAGTGTAATGGATACTTTAGTTAATGAAACAAGTCCCATTACCGATTTGCGTGCCTCAAAAGAATACAGGCAGGAAATGGTAGTAAGGCTTGGTAAAAGGGCAATTCTAGAAGCAAAATACGCTTTGGTAAAGAACGGAGGAAAATACTGTGGAGTATGAAAAAGAGATTACAGTCAAAGTAAATAATAAATCATATTGTGTAGAGGTTACTACTGAAGAAACTCTGGCTTTTTTGCTAAGAGAAAAGCTTGCTCTGACCGGTACAAAATTAAGCTGTGAACAGGGAGAATGTGGAGCCTGTACAGTACTGCTCAATGGCAAGGCAGTTAATTCCTGCATTGTACTTGCTCCAGAAGTAGACGGGGCAGAAGTAATAACCATTGAGGGGCTTGCACAAAAAGATGGTTTGGACCCTGTCCAGCAGGCATTTATAGATGAGGGAGCAGTACAATGTGGGTTTTGTACACCAGGAATGATTATGTCAACCAAAGGGCTGCTTCTTGAAAACCCTAATCCAAGTGAGGACGAAATAAAGCATGCATTGGCAGGTAATCTATGTCGATGTACAGGTTATCACAGCATTTTAAGAGCTGTAAAAAAAGCAGCAAAAGAAGTTAATGAAAAAAGGAGATGAAAAAATGAGCATTAGAATTATTGATATGAGCCTTCCGTTAGAAAACTATGCAAGTGAACCATTTCCGCCTGAAATTATGTATATTGATCATCAGTCAGGGGCCAGAAGGCTTGCAAAACTGGCCGGCGTAGAACCAACAGATTTTCCGGATCATATGGGACTTGCCTCAGAACGTGTGACAGCTACTACGCATTCGGGAACACATGTGGATGCACCGTGGCACTATGGACCTGTATCGGGAGGAAAAAAAGCAAGCTCAGTTGATCAGATACCCCTGGAATGGTGTTATGGAAACGGAGTTATACTGGATATGAGGTGTAAGGAAGCAGGGAGTGAAATTACTGTTAAAGACTTAAAACAATCATTGAATAAGATAGATTACATTCTTAAAGAAAAGGATATAGTGCTTTTGCAGACTGGAGCCGACAAACACTGGGGAACCACAGGATACACGAATATGCATTCGGGGCTGGGATATGATGGTACAAGGTGGCTTTTGGAAAGCGGAATAAGGTGTATAGGTATAGATGCCTGGGGCCTTGACATACCCGTTAAAAACATGGCTGAGAAAGTAAACAGTACCGGGGACAAAAGAGGATTATGGGCCGCTCATTTTTATGGAAGGGAGAAGGAATATCTCCAGATAGAAAAGCTGGCCAACCTTGATAAGATACCCACTCCTTATGGATTTACCGTATGTGCTTTTCCAACTAAAATAGCAAATGCCTCGGCTGGCTGGTGCAGAGCAGTAGCAATAGTGAATGAATAAAAATAAGGTAAAGGTGATAAATATGAGTAATACATACTGGAAAACAGAAAATTACTGGACAAGTCCATTCAATTATGTAAAAGAAGTAAGGGATAAACTGGTTAACATGCCAGCAAAGGTTAAATTTCATGATGCCACATTGAGAGACGGGGAACAGACTCCTGGTGTAGTTTTCACTAAAGACGAAAAGGTCAGCATTGCTCAAATGCTGGATGAAGCAGGGATAGACCGCATAGAGGTTGCCTTTCCTACCGTTTCGACACAGGATGTGGATGCAACAAAAGCAGTAGTGAAAGCCAACCTTAAGGCAGAGATTTTTGTTTTCTGCAGAGGTATGAATAAAGATATTGACCTGGCAGTGGAATGTGGTGTTGATGGTATAATACTTGAACTTCCTCTGGGAGAGCCAAGACTTACCTATCAGTTTTCAAAATGGGATGAGCAGCACGTAATAGACAAAACTCTCCAATGTGTTAACTATGCAAAAAGCAAGGGACTGAAGGTTGTACTGTTCCCTATGGACTGTACAAGGTCCAGGCCTGATCTTTTTGAACGGTTTTTAAAAGCTGTAGCCACAAACAGAAACAAGCCCGATTCTATTGCTGTAGTTGATACTACCGGCTGTCTCATACCACAGGCAGCTGAGTACATGGTACGCAAGGTCAAGGAATTTGCAGGAACTGAAGTTGAGATACATACTCATTCAGAACTGGGCCTTGGAGTATCTACTTCATTAGCAGCGGTTGCAGCTGGTGCAGATGTTGTCCACGTCAGTGTAGCGGGTTTGGGAGAAAGAACAGGAAACACTCCACTGGAACAGGTTGCGGTAGCACTTAAGACGCTAATGAATGTTGACATGAATGTTGACATTTCCAGACTTACTGATATCGGTAGAAAAGTGGCTGATATTGCAAAATTCAGGCTGCCTGTCAACAAACCCGTTATTGGTGTAAGAGCCTTTACGAGAGAATCGGGTATGGGGCTTAACCTTATATTTGAAGCTCCCCTTGCAATGTTCTGCCTGAAACCGGAGTTTGTAGGCCAGAAGGCAGAATATGTACTTGGTAAAAAAAGCGGAATGGCATCAATAGAATTAAAGTGCAGAGATATGGACATTGAAGGGCTTACTGAAGACCAGAAAAAAGAACTGCTGCTTAAGGTAAAGGAATTGTCAATAAGTGAAAAGAGACTGATAACTGATGAGGAGTTTAAAAAACTGGCAGAGTCAGTTCAGTGAATATATTGGAGTGGTTATGTGGTGCCGAGGGTTGTAGGAGAATCAAAAAAAAGGGCAGGAATTACTGACAAGGTAACCGGCTCACAGATTTACGCAAGTGACAGAAAAGTGCCTGGAATGCTTTATGCCAGGATATTTAGAGCAAGGTGCGCAAAAGCAAGGATAGTAAGTATTGATAAATCCGAAGCTGAGCAATTAAACGGAGTAGTTTCAGTAATTACCGGCGATAGTTTTGGAGGTATTATTCCAAAATTTGGTTCAGTTGACTATGACCAGCCTGTTTTAGCAGACAGAGAAACCAAATATCATGGAGAACCCATTGCGGTAGTTGCAGCTGTCACTGATCAAATTGCACTTTTGGCACTTTCAAAAATCAAAGTGCAGTATGAAGAGCTTCAGCCTGTTGTTACTATTGAAGATGCATTAATGGCCGGCGCACCTCTTGTACACGAGTTTGATGAGAATAATAGGAAAAGAAACTCCAATATATACAGACAGTTTAACTATAGCCGGGGAGAT
>CAYYGK010000104.1:8802-9164 GCA_964471145.1 uncultured Eubacteriales bacterium
GCTGTAAGAGAAAATTGTGAGTATGTGCTATGTAACACTTACAGGTATCCCATGGTGTATCATTTTGCAATAGAGAATTATTCTTGTGTAGCAACTCCAGAAAAAGACGGTGTTGTTATTCATACTCCCATACAGCATCCTTATATCATGAGAAGAGTTATAGCAAAATCCCTGGGACTGCCCTTTTCCAGGGTTAGAGTTATTGCCGAGGAGATAGGAGGCGCTTTTGGAGGCAAAGGATATCCTAAAATTGAACCGCTTGCAGCATATATTGCTCTGAAGCTAAGAAAGCCCGTGAAAATTCACCTCAGTATGGAGGAAGGCTTTTTCTCAGCCAAAAGGACATCAGCCAGGGTAAAAAT
>CAYYGK010000105.1:0-9099 GCA_964471145.1 uncultured Eubacteriales bacterium
ACCCTCCCGTGCCTTATTACATACCCTGAATTCACTCTTATATATTATTACACTCAAGATATTTACGCAATGATAATAATATTGTTTTTCTAAAAAAAGTCCTGCATGCCTAGTCAAGCTCCTGCCTGCGCATAAACCTGCGTTCAATATCTTTTCGGTAAATTGAGAATATTACCATAACAGTTAAGATGACAGAACCTATCAAAAAGAATTGCTTAAGCGAGAAATCAACTGCTCCCGCACCCATAAGTGCAGACAGTATGGTACCCGGCATCCTCCCAAAAAAGAATGTAATGCTGAAAATTCCAAAAGACATTGAAGACAGCCCCGTAAGAAAACACAATAAGTCATCCGGAATGACGGGTATCAGATAAGCCAGGAATATTATCCACACACTCTTACCCTTGAAGACAGAATTGTACTTTTCAAATGCACTCTTTCCCACAAGCCTTACAACAGCTTTCTGACCAAGTTTCCTGGCAATCCAGAATGCAGCGGCTCCGCCTATATATATTCCAGCATGCCCCAGCATAAAGCCCTTCATAAAACCAAAAAGAGAGCCTCCCGCACTGGTTGTAATATTGCCCGGAACAGGAGCAACAATCACCTGAAGAATCTGTATCAGGACAAATGTGAGGGGAGCCCACGCTCCAAACCCGCTTATATATTCCCTGACGCTTTCTTCCGACTGAAAAAAACTGTTGTTCAGTATTCCTGTTTTGTCAACAATCAGTATTACAGCAATTATGGCTGCAAGAATAGATACGCTTATCGCTGTAAGCCTTACCTGTTTTTTCATACTGTACCTTTCCTCCTGTCGGTCTCATTTTATCATAAGGACACATCACCTGAAAACAACAAAAAACAAATTTTACCTAAGCGTAATATTACTGCCTGACCAACAGCGAGCCATTAAGCCAGGATACCTTGGCTACGTACTGGCTTCGGTGGTGGATATTCTGGTAGTTACAGTCGGTATTTCATATTATGCTGCCTGATACAAATTGCTCCTGGGCACTTTGAAGAAGTGTTTCCTGTATCCTTCCAACGAGTCTTCGGCTGCCCTTTGAGGACACCCTGATGTAATTTCTGGTCCTGCCTTCAATGTATCCGTTTTTTCCGCGGACAGGCCGCTCATACAAAACCCCCATTTTCCTTCCTTCAAAGCGCCTGTAATAGTCAAGTTTCTTCCTCCCCGACAAATCCTCCAGGATTGCACTTCTTTCATTCTTAACCTTTGCCGGCACCTGATCCTCCATTGAATCCGCACATGTTCCCTTTCTTCTGGAAAACCCGAATACATGCATGCCGGCAAGCGGCAGTCGCTTAAGAAATCCAAGTGTAACGGCAAACTCACGGTCTGTTTCACCCGGAAATCCAGTCATTATATCGGTGGTCACTGCGGCATGCTTAAAACGCTCAGTCAATCTGTTTAAAGCATCCTCATATTCATCTGTCGAGTATTTTCTGTTCATCCTTTTCAAGGTGTCATCACAACCGCTCTGCAGCGAAACATGGAAATGGGGACAGAGCTTTGGGAATGACGAAGCCTCACAAATAAAGCTGTCGGTCAGCAGGCCCGGTTCCAGTGACCCCAGGCGTATCCTCTCTATACCGTCTATTTCATGTGCCAGTTTTATAATGTCCAAAAGGCCTGTACCTTTCAGGTCCTTTCCGTAAGAGGCAATGTGTATCCCTGTAAGCACTATTTCTCTGTATCCTTCGTCAGCAAGCCTTTGTATCTCTTCCCATATGCTGCCCGGCCTCCGGCTCCTCGAAGGCCCCCTTGCATGTGGAATGATACAGTATGAGCAGAACCTGGAACACCCGTCCTGTATCTTGACGTACGCCCTGGTACGCTCCCTGAAAGTGCTAATACCCATCCCCGGATAATCATATTTCTTTGATACATCCTCTACTCTTATGACTCTTTCTCCCTTTACAAGGGATGAAATGTATTCAGGAAGCATATTCCTGTTTACAGTACCCACCACAAGGTCTGCCTCGGGTATATTTCCTGCCTCTTCGGGTGCGGTCTGCGGGTAGCAGCCTACTGCTGCAACTACAGCATCAGGGCTGTTTTTTCTGGCCCTTCTTATCATCTGGCGTGATTTCCTTGCACTTGTACCTGTTACAGTACAGGTGTTTATAACATACACGTCTGCCTTGCTGTTAAAACTGACTATCCTGTACCCTTCTTTTTCAAAAAGCTGCTTTAAGGCTTCGGTCTCATACTGGTTGACCTTGCAGCCAAGGGTATGAAATGCTGCGGTTTTTTCCATCAAAAGCTCCTGACTCTATATGCTGCATACAACGGTAATATAATTTTAACATTTTATCAATTGACTTGCAGCGGTAATAGTTGTAATATGATTATAACATAAGAGGAAAGGAGGTAACATGACATGAAGCAGTTTACTATTGAGCTCAAGACCATAAATGATGTAAAGGACTTTGTCAATACCGTAAACAAGTATGACTTTGATGTTGACCTGTCCACCGGACGCTACGTTGTTGACGCAAAGTCCATCATGGGCATTTTCAGCCTTGACCTCAGCAAATCAATCAAGGTTGAAGTTCACACTGATGACTGTGAAGATTTTCTTGATGAAATAAAGAACTTCATGGTTTGACAGAAAAAGCCTTAAGAGAGAAGTTTCTAAGGCTTTTTTTCTGCCTTTTTTTCCGTTATGACTCTTATCCCGTTCCTTAAAAGCAGTTCTGCCGCTACACCATTGCCCTTTATTGTGTTATTGGAAAAACTGCCGTCATAAACCTTTCCCATGCCGCATGACGGGCTTTTTGACCGAAAAACTGCCAACTTTGCCTTGCAGTCTCTGGCTTCTTTAAGTGTTTCAAAAGAGCCCTTAACAAATGCATCCGTTACATCCGTACCGTCTTCTCTTTTCACCCTGCACTTCCCATCAAGTACATCAGCTCCTGTTCCTCCACATATCTCTGCAGGAGGTCTTGGAGATTCAAGCCCGCCCAGCTGCTCAGGGCAGACGGGTACAGCCTTTCCCTCTCCTACAAGTTCAATTACCCATGGGTCTTCACTGCTCTTACCATCATATCTGCAATTTATCCCGGCAAGGCATGCACTTACGATTATCAAACCACTCACCTGCTTTTTCAATTAATCCGCCAGCTAATATAATTATATCCTTTCTGCAGGTGCATTAAAAGCCTTTCATGGGTATTAATGTGAATCTTATATAATGGATTTGACAGGTTCATATTCAAATATTATAATATACTTAAGCGCTTAAATAAATCAAAGGTGAATTCAATGGCTAATATCTATGATGTGGCGAAGGAAGCAGGTGTTTCTATTGCTACAGTATCATATGTAATAAATGAAAAGCATAACATGAATGCTGAAACAGTGGAAAAAGTGAACAGGGCTGTGAAAAAGCTCAACTACAAGCTGAACAGGGTTGCCAGGTCCCTGGTTGTTGACGCTACAAATGTCATAGGTGTTGTAGTTTCAGACATTTCAAACCCGTTTTTTGCACCCATAGTCAGAGGAATAGAAGACACCGTGGGCAGTAAGGAATACATCGTCATGGTTGGAAACAGTGATGAGGACTGGATGAAAGCAAAAAGATATATTGAAACCCTGATAACCCATAGAGTTGATGGAATAATTCTCTCTCCCACCAGCAACTTTGAAAAGCTGGTAAGTGAGCTGGAAACCTTGAACAAGCCTATTGTCTTTGTAAACCGGAGTTCTGAAACTTTTAAGTGCGATACTGTGGAAAGCGACAACATGCTTGGTGCTGAGATAGCAGTAAAACACCTGCTTGAAATGGGACACAACAAAATATGTTCAATTACAGGACCTTTATCTGTAAGTACTCATCTAAACCGTCTTGACGGATACAAGAATGCCTTGAGACAATGGAGTGTCCCCATAAGGAAGGAGTATATACTGACCAGCCCGGATCACAATGAGATTGATTTTGCCTGCAGGTCACTTCCAAGCGTGCTGGCCGGGGAAGATAGGCCTACGGCGATTTTTGCCGGTAGTGGAAGAATAGGCGTAAGCGTACTTCAGGTAATAAATGAAATGAATTTGAAGGTGCCGGAGGATATATCGCTCATATCCTTTGATGAGACAGAGTGGGCACCCATCATAGATCCACCTCTTACAACTGTCAGGCAAAAGACTTATAGCATGGGACAGACTGCAGCAAAGATGCTGCTTGATAGAATAGATGCAGGTGAAACTGTAAGAAAACCAAGGAATATCAAGCTGGTACCTGAATTGATCAGGAGAAAATCAGTATGCTCACTTAACTGAATTCCTGAAAGGCTATTAAGGTTATAAGTTTAGTTATAAAATACAAGGAGGTTAAAAATTATGAAATTTGTAAAGGCTTGGGAGGAAAAAGGAGTAGAGGTTCCGGCTCCATATCAGAGGAGAATCAAGGTACTGATGGCACCAGACAAGAAAGGGGTAAAGGACATAACCCTGAGTCATGCCATACTACCGCCTGGAGGTAAGACTGACTTCCACAGCCATGACAGGCCTGAACTCATACTTGTTGATGAGGGGGAGGGCATATGTGTACATGATGAAGGTGAAATGCCGGTCTGCAAGGACATGGCAATGTGGGTTGCTACAGGGGAAAATCATCAGATGGTCAACACAGGGTATGCACCGTTAAAGCTTATTACTGTATTCATACCGGGCTATACAGCGGATGAGAACTATAACAGGTGTGTTGATGCAGCCAGGAAGGCAGATACTGAGTAGCAAATATAAGAACTATAGGCATTCCAATTAAGCGCTTAAATTTATATGAACAGTGTCGTGCGGAGGTTTTGATATGATGATTGGTATAGGAAGTTGGACTTATCCTTGGGCTGCCGGCCGTCCGGGTTATGATATGGAAAATAGACTGTGTACTTTTGATGTACTGGACAGAGCTTCGGACATGGGAATGGAGGTTGTACAGATATGTGACAACATGCCTCTCCATAAACTTGGTGAGTCTCAACTTCTGACGTTTAAAAAGAAGTCTCTTGACCGTGGTATAAGGGTGGAGACAGGCACCAGAGGCGTAGCCCCGGATCACCTCTTGGAATATTTGAAGATTGCTGAAAAACTGGATGCAAAACTTGTAAGGACCATTATCACTGAGGACTCAACAGATGAAGGTATCAAAACAGCTGAGGGATATTTAAGAAATGTTCTTCCTTCATTTGAAAAAGCTGGTGTGATTCTGGCCATAGAAAATCATGAGAGACATACTGCCATACAGCTGGCCTCCATTATGGAGAGCCTTGACAGTCCTTTTCTTGGAATATGCCTGGACACGGTGAACTCACTTGGAGCAAACGAATGTCTTGAAAAGGTTTTTGACGTCCTTGCTCCATTTACTGTATGCCTGCATGTGAAAGACTATGAAATCAAAAGAAACCCCACAGATCTGGGATTCATAGTTACAGGAGCAAAGCCTGGAACAGGCATGCTTGACATTCACTGCAGTGTGAACAGACTAAAGGAGCTGGGTAGAGAATTTAATGTAATACTTGAACAGTGGCCTCCATTTACAGATACCCTTGAAAATACAATTGATAATGAGGCAAGTTGGGCGGAGGCAGGTGCAGCAATTCTTAAAAAAATTAAAATGTTATCTGATTAAATATGTAAGGATGTGAAGGAGTTGGATATGGAAAAAGAAAAAAAACTGTTTTTGAAAGCATCTAATGTCAAGGCAGTAAGAAAAATCAATGGCAGAAATTCAAAACTGATGGTTTCAGAGAATGAAATGGGTGCCAAAGGCTTTGCTGCAGGTATGCATCTTATGGAACCCGGGGGCCGGAGCAGTTTCCATACTCACGAGGGCCAGCAGGAAGCCATGTATTTCTATTCAGGTACAGGAATCTGCAGGGTGGAAGGCGAGGAATATGAAATTGTGCCGGAAAGCTTTTTCCTTGCACCTGCAGGAGTAAGACATCAGATTTTAAATTCCGGTAAAGAGCCATTAAAATTTGTATGGATATACTGTCCTCCGCTGCCTGAGCATTTCAGCCAGGAGGCTTATCATAAAGGAGCAAAGGAACAATTGCCGGCAGTGGAAGTTAAGTAACGCCTGAGAGGAGCAAACAAGTGAATCCTTTTGAATGGAAGATGGCAAAACCTGATGTAAATGGTATATATAGTAACGAGCTAGACTGTATCTGGGATGAGCTTTCTAAAAGAAATACCAGTATATTAATTTTAGCAAAAAAAGACAGCATAGTGTTTGAAAAATATTCAAATGACTGGAATGCCGGCAAGAAACACTTTATCGCATCTATGACCAAGTCTGTTGCGGGAAGTCTTTCGTTTATGCTTGCCATGGATGAAGGACTGATATACCCTGATGACTATGTCTGTAAATATATACCGGAGTGGGAAGGCCATCCAATCAAGTCTCAAATAACCATCAGGCATCTGGCCACCCATACATCAGGCCTTGAAGATGCCAGCATTGAAGGAAAGGCATATGAAGAGCTGTCAGGGTGGAAGGGTGAATTCTGGAAAAGGAATGAAAACCCGTTCTTGATTGCAAGAGACCAGGTCTCTGTGCTATTTCATCCAGGGACTGACTATGCTTACAGCAATACCGGCATGGCCATGCTGGCTTATGCAATTACAGCAAGCCTGGGCGACACGCCTTATAAAGATATTCGATCCCTCCTGCATGACAAAATCTTCAGACCTATGAGTATTAAAGATGAAGACTGGAGTATAGGCTATGATGCATCATATATGACCAACGGTCTGAACCTTGTACCCAACTGGGGAGGTGGGTGTTTGACAGGAAGGGCTTTGGCGGCCATAGGCCTTCTTATGCTGAATCATGGAAAGTGGGAAGATAAACAAATCATAGCTGCAAAAACTGTGAAAGAAACCTTGAGGCAATCAGGTACGCCTGCCCCTCACGGTCTCGGGTGGTGGGTAAATTCTGACCTGGCCGGAAACAAGATATGGCCAATGCTGCCAAAGGATGCCTTTATGGCAGCAGGTGATGGTAATCAAACTTTACTGGTTATACCCTGCAGAGATTTGATTGTTGTACGTTGTGGAAAATATGTCACTGGCTGCAAATCCTTCAGCAAGCAGTGGGAAGGTTTTACTGAACATATCGCAGAGCCTTTGGTGAATGCTCTGGAAGACCCTGCTCCATATGAACAAAGCAGCTATATAACAAATGTCAGCTGGGCACCTGCCAGCACAATTACCCGATTTGCAACCGGTGAAGAAAAAAGAGATGGCAGCGATAACTGGCCAATCACCTGGGGGGATGATGACATCCTTTACACAAGCTATGGAGATGGCTATGGGTTTGCGCCTTCACTGCCTACAAAGCTGGGTCTTGGTTATGCAAAAATTGAAGGTACCCCAGCAGATGGAATAAGAGGCATTAATATTCGCTCCAATGGCGAAAATTCAGGCTATGGCGGCAGCGGTAAAAAGTGCAGCGGATTGCTGATGGTCAATAAGGTCCTGTACATGTGGGTTCGAAATGCTGACTTAAAAGGTGAGAAATCCCAGCTGGCCTGGTCTGACGATTATGCAAGGACCTGGACTTGGAGTGACTGGAAGTTTGATGAACTGGGTCATATTGTTTTTGTAAACTATGGCAGGAATTATGAAGGATCAAAGGATCATTATGTATACATGATCAGCCATGACAGCCCCAGCGCATATGTTGATGCAGACAGGTTCGTACTCGTCAGAGTGTCGGCTGACAGAATAAATGTTAAAGGTGAATACGAGTATTTCGTAAGAGCAGATAAAAATAATATACCTTTATGGACTTCGGTTTTTAATGACAGGGGTGCAGTTTTTACTCACAAAAACCGGTGTCGTCGTTCAAGTGTCAGCTATAACCCATATATTAAGAGATACATTCTATGGCAGCAGGTCACTTCGGGATTTGGCTCCGACACCCGTTTCAATGGAGGTATCGGTGTTTATGAAGCTCCTGAACCCTGGGGGCCCTGGAAAACTGTTTATTTCAGTGAATACTGGGATGTTGGGCCTGGTGATCTGGGATGTTTCCCCACAAAGTGGATGAGCTATGACAGCCAAAGCATGTACCTTGTGTTTGCAGGTGATGACAATTTTTCAGTAAGAGAACTCAGTTTCAAGTTAAGGTAGCGGGAAGATGCATGTTTACACTTATAAGACATGAAAAGCGCTAAGAATGGGGAAAAGTATGAATATCCTGGTTACACAACAGAATGATAAGAACAGGGAAATTTTTTTCCCGGAACAATGCATTGAGAAGCTAAGTAGTTCCGGGAATGTACGTTTTAATGAATCGGATACCGCTCTTACTGAAAGCCAATTAATAGAAATAAGTGGTGATGTTGATGTTCTACTGACCCATTGGTCCTGTCCATATATTACGGATAGAGTATTACAGCATGCAACTGATTTGAGACTGATTGCTCACGCAGCCGGCAGTGTAGCCTATATAGCAAGCGAAAGTGTTTATGAAAAGGGGATAAAAGTGTGCAGCTCCAATGAAATAATGGCCAGATTTGTAGCGGAAGGTGTATTGGCTTATATGCTTTCGGGACTTCGACTGATTCCCTGGCATGATCAAAACATGAAAGTCAAAGGCGGATGGAACAGAAGAGTATGTGATGTCAGGAGCCTATATGGCATGAAAATCGGTCTTGTAGGTCTTGGAACAGTTGGAAGATTCCTTATTGAGATTTTGCAACCTTTCAATGTAAAAATAAAGATATATGATCCCTATTTGTCACAAGACAATCTGAAGGGATATCATAATCTGCAGTTGGATACTCTTCACAGTGTTCTAATGTGGGGAGACATCATTTCAATTCATGCGTCACTGACCCCTGAAACCTTTCATATGATTGACGCAGAGAAACTTGGCATAATTCGGGACAATGCTCTGTTTATAAATACTGCTAGAGGAAAGATTGTAGATGAAAATGCACTTGTCAGGGAGTTGGATTCAGGCAGAATCAGCGCAGTGCTGGATGTCTTCGAAAAAGAACCATTAGACATAAGCAGTGATCTAAGGTTAATGGATAATGTTATATTGATTCCACATATGGCCGGGAGTA
>CAYYGK010000106.1:0-9044 GCA_964471145.1 uncultured Eubacteriales bacterium
TTGCCTTTTTATCTGGCATCGGTACAATAGTCCCTGCCCGCAATCCTCATGAATACTTTATCAAAAACTGCAGCGGCAGCAGAATCCGGCTTGTTATTACATATCTTTTTAAGTGCCAGGCTGAATTTGTCTCTATATCCCCATGTGACATCCTGAATTCTTTCATTCCATTTTTTAGTCATCACCCATTCTCCGAGGGTTCATAAAACATTTTGATAATGTCCTCTATAGAGTTTCTCATTTCACTGTCATCTGTAAGTGTCCCGCTTACCGCTGTTCTGCAGGCATCCCAGGGGTCAAGACCATTGGTTATAAGTCTTGCGGCATATACAAGCAGCCTGGTGCCGGCCCCCTCTGCAAGTCCGTATCCCTGCAGGTTTCTTATCTTTTCTCCCATCATGGCAAGTTTTATGCTCTCATCTTCATCAAGTCCCGACTCGGACATTATTATATTCTTCTCAACATGTACAGGGGGATGGCTGAATGCAAGGCTTGAAAACCTCTGCCGTGTACTTTCCTTCATGTTTTTTCTGATGCTCTGGTACCCCGGATTGTAAGAGACAACCATCATGAAATCGGGATGGGCCTCTACAACTTCACCGGTCCTGTCAAGATACAGAATTCTCCTGTCGTCTGTGAGTGAATGTATTGAAACAGTGGTGTCATTTCTGGCCTCAACTATTTCATCAAGGTAGCAAATCCCGCCGTGTCTCACAGCAAGGGTAAGCGGTCCGTCCTGCCATATTGTCTCTTCTCCTTTGAGCAGGTACCTGCCTGTAAGGTCTGATGTGGTGAGGTCCTCATGGCATGAGACTGTTATCAGGGGTATTCTAAGCTTGTGGGCCATGTACTGCAGGAACCTTGTCTTTCCGCATCCCGTAGGACCTTTCAATATAACCGGTATGCGCTTTTCCCAGCAGTGTGTAAAAAGCAGTTCCTCGTCTCCCTGGCATATATAGTTGGGCTGCTTTTTGACCATATAATGTGCAGCAGCATCCTTGCTGCCGGTTATGCTATCCATCTTATGCCCCCTTGAAAATGACGCATTCATTTTATTTTTCCGCTTTGAGTTCCAAAAGCGCTTCAATGCAGCCATCCATATAATCTTTGCTGAATTTCTCTATTTCCCCGCTGTCGGAAAGTGATGACAGTCCGGTATCCACCGGCATCCTTCCCAGCAGCCTTATTCCCATTTTTTGAGCAACCTTTACGGCGCCGCTTTTCCCAAAAAGCTCTATCCTTTTTCCGCAGTCCGGGCAGGTAATGTAGCTGAAATTCTCTATCATCCCTAACACAGGTATGTTCATCCTGTCGGCCATGTTGTATGCCTTTGAAACAATAAGGGACACAAGGTCCTGTGGTGATGTAACAATGATGATGCCGTCAAGAGGTATGGACTGGAATACGGTCAGCGGTACATCGCCTGTTCCGGGCGGAAGGTCAAGGAAAAGGTAATCAAGCTCTCCCCATATTACATCAGTCCAGAACTGCTTTACAGCCCCGGATACAAGCGGTCCCCTCCAGATTACCGGGGAATCGCTTTTGTCAATCAGCAGGTTTATAGACATAATCTTTATGCCGCCGGCTGTCTCTACCGGATTTATTCCGTTGGCTCCGGTGTCAGCCCTCATGCCGTCAATCCCAAACATTTTTGGTATGGATGGTCCGGTGATATCAGCATCAAGAACCCCTGTTTTACTGCCCTGTTTTTTCATCATAACAGCAAGAAGGGATGTCACAAGGGATTTTCCTACTCCTCCCTTTCCGCTTAGAACAGCAATTGTCTTTTTAATATTGTTAAGTTCATGTGTTTGTGCCAGAAATTTATCCTTCTTTTTTTCTTTATCAGCCATCATATTCACTCCCGGATGTTTTTGGGCTTTTGCCCATTATTATTTTTGCAGATTAAATTCTACTACTAATAAAGCAGGTTGTCAAACAGCTGTTGATCTGCTGTTGACCTGACAGGCACATAAAACACATTGGTTTCATAAGCTTTATTATGAAAAGTTTGTGTATAAGCATTGTAGTGTTTTCAACAGACCCGGAACAGTGGAAAGGTCTGGCTCAAAGCCTGATTCCCAACAGGACGGATTATGAAGTCATTATTGCAGGGCCAAACAGGGGTAAAACACCTCCCCGGTCCAGGCATATATACACTGATGTTAAACCAGTGCAGTGCTATGAACTGGGATTCAGGGAGGCTTCCGGCGATTTACTGTTGTGGTGTGCGGACTATATGCGTTTCTGTCCTGAAGCCCTTGACAGGGCATTTTTCTTTTTTCAATCCGGACATGGTGGAAAAAAAGCTGTATTCTTCAACAATGAAAAAGCTGATAACAGATTAAACCCGGAGAAACTTCTTTCAGACAGTTATTTGCATCCTTTAAATATTCTTCTTCCGGGCATGATAGACAAAGACCTCCTCTTAAGGCTTGGCGGGCTGGACAAAAAGTTTGTCTGCTGCCATGCAGAAAAAGACCTTGCCATGAGAGTAAGGGAGTGCGGAGGTGCTTTGGAGGTATACCGGGATGCCGGGCTGACAGCTGAAAACGCTGAAAATGATCCTTCTTTTCTTATATTCAAAAGCAGCAGCAGGTATGACTTTTCTGTATTAAAGAATCTCTGGACTGATGGAAACAAGGTTCTAAAAAACAGGGCACAACCTTTTGAAGGTTTTGTTAAAGATACGCTGCTTACCGGTTCAACTATGCAGGAAAACAGAGACTCTATCAGTTCTCTTTCTACTGTAACGCAGGGTCCCAGCGGGAACTGGCATGGTTTATGGTGGAGGGCTACAAGGAAACATGCGTACACTATACCTGAATCAAATCATTTACAGCAGCCTGCTGTAGTACCCGAAATATGTTATAAGAGCAGAATACAAGAGCCTAAGCTAAGTATAATACTGACAGACTGGTCATGCAGAAAAAACTTTGAAGTACTTGACTTTCTAAATAGACAAAACATATCCAGGGAGCGTTATGAAGTCATATGGGTTGAGTATTACAGCACCGCTTTACCCGAAATAAAGAGAATGCTGGACGAAAACCTTAATAATGGAAGACATCCTGTCCTGGATCAGTGGATTGTTATGGGCATTGCCGATAATGTCTGTTTTCACAGGCATCTTATGTACAATATCGGAATACTGACCTCAAGAGGTAAGATAATCTGCTTCTGCGATACGGATTGCCTGGACGCCTTCTTTGTTGAAAACGTCATTAACTTATTTCATTCAAACAAAAACATTGTGCTCCGCATGGATGATGATATGGGAGAATGTACTCGCCTGTCTGCATTCAGAGAAGATTTGATAGAGATAGGGGGCGCTGATGAACACAAGGATTTTCTTGGATACAGCGGGGGCCTTCATGATATGGCTGTGCGATTATCAAATGCGGGCAAGAAAACGATGCTCCATACTTTTGAAGGCAGGATTGAAACCATTTGGCAGCCAAATCCCCGGATACTGCCCCTGGAAGAAAATCCTTCAATCAGAGCATGCAGGACCGGGCTTGAATCGTATGCACTGCAGCCGGATTATAACACCAGTCAATGGGCAGTGGAATAACTTGAGTTATAAGGGTGATATAAATGTCTGATATTAAGGTAAGTGTAGTTTTCTATTCATTTCGGCCATCTCTGCTGGACGGTATAGCAGGCTTCCTTAAATCCAATAAACAAAACTATGAGGTTGTTACGGCAGGACCTTGTCCCGGAGAAAACCCGCAAGGCTTCAGGCATACATCTACCACGGTAAAGCCGGCACAATGCTATGAGATTTGTTTCAGGCAGGCACGGGGAGAGACAGTGCTGTGGACAACCGAGTATGCACTCTTTTCAAGCGGTGCTCTGGACAAAGCCTATGAGTATTGGAAGTCATTTGGCAACTACAGGATAGTCATAGCTTTAAAGACGCTGGAAAACAACAGGGATACAACCGAAATGCACAGGTTCTTCCACGGAAAACCCGGCTGCCCTCAAATGGCACCTTTTGGACTCATAAGCAGGGAGTTCCTCCTTGAGCTGGGAGGCTATGATAAAAGGTTCATAGGAGGGCAGTCTGAAAACGACCTTGTGATGAGGGTATATGAAGCAGGGGGGGATGTTGTGATCTGCCCTGATGCAGAAACTGTAATAGACCATAACACTGCGCATGTATCTGCATCCGTCTTTGCTGACAGCCACAGCCATGACAGGGATGTACTTGAAAACCTGTGGGTGCATGACGGCTGTCTTTCAAAAAACAGGCTTGGGCCTCTTGAAAGATTCTCAAGCGACCAAATTGCGTTAAAAAACCAGGGGGCCGAAGGAAACTGGAATATGCAGCTTAACAGACTGTCCCGGTCTCTTGGCGTACATCTTGCCGGCAAGAAAGAAAATGACCCGCGGAAGGTAAATCCCCTGCTGCTTTTCAAGGGAGGGTCAACCTCTCCAAAAGTCAGTTTCGTGCTGCTGGACTGGTCCTGCAGGGACAGCTTCCATTCCATCGGGTATCTGAATGAGCAGACCGTCCCCAGGGACTCATACGAAATCCTGTGGATTGAGTATTACAGCATGATACCACGAGATATACGCAGCAAGCTGGAAAAAGACCGGAAACGGCATCCTTCACTGGACCAGTGGATTGTGCTGCACATGCCGTACAACATATACTATCACAAGCATTTCATGTACAACATCGGAATATTGGCATCCAGGGGAGAAATAGTGTGTTTTACCGATTCAGATGCCATATACCGGCCACGGTTTGTTGAGAGCATTATTGAGGCATTCTCACAGAAGAAAGGTATAGTTCTGCACCTGGATCAGGTAAGAAACAACAGCAGTAAGTTTCATCCGTTCAACTACCCGTCCATTGAGGAAATCACCGGAGAAGGATGCGGCAACTGGCTTAAAGGAAAACCCAAAGGCCTCAAAAACCCATCTGACCCCCTGCATACGAGGAATTATGGTGCATGCATGTGTGCCTTCCGCAAAGATCTGATAAGCATAGGAGGATCTGACGAGCACAAAGACTTCCTTGGGCACGTATGCGGGCCGTATGATATGACATTCCGTCTTGTAAATGCAGGCAGAAAAGAGGTCTGGCTTGAAAACGAATATACCTATCACGTATGGCATCCGGGAACAGGAGGCTACGGTGAATACATCGGACCTCATGACGGAGGATACATTTCATCAACTGCACTCGAAGCAAGGAAAACAGGAAGAGTTTATCCGCTTGATGAAAATGCAGTTGTAAAAAGTATACGTCTCGGACTTAAAAAGAACTTCACAGATGATGAAATGTTGAAGTGTTGTATGCAGCAAAGAAAAATAAAGGAATGGGTCATCAAATGAGTGTAAAAGTAAGTATTGTAGCTTCGTCCATCAGGCCGCACCTGTGGAACAGGATAGCCGCCTCGCTTCTGTCCAACAAAATTGAGTATGAAGTTGTTATGGCAGGACCAAAACCGGGTTTGGTACCTGACCGTTTTAAGTACATCATGACGGATGTCAAACCTGCACAGTGCTATGAAATAGGGTTCAGGAATGCAACTGGTGAGCTTGTTATGTGGTCGGCCGATGATGCAGTCTACTCTCCTGGTGCACTGGATACTGCATACCACTACTGGAAATCATTTAATAATGAGAAGCTGGTTGTATCATTCAGGTCAATTGAGGACGGGTGTGACATGACCGAGGGACACAGGTTCTTCCATTCTGACAAAAACTCTCCAGGAATGGCACCGTTTGGCCTGATGAGCAGAAAACTCTTCCACAGGCTGGGAGGGTATGACCGTAAATTCATATGCGGCCAGGCTGAGAACGACATGGTCATGAGGGTATATGAAATTGGAGGCAAAGTAAGTATCTGTCCCTGGGCATATGTGAAAGTGGAGCACAGGGAAGCCCACTCCCACGGTTCCCCTTTCAGGACCATCTATTCGTTCGACAGAAGCATTCTCGAAAGCCTGTGGACAAATGACGGTGAAATAAGCTCAGAAAGGCTGAAGCCTGTTGAAAGCTTTTCAGACGAAAAACTGTTGTTTGAGACGCAGGGCCCGAAGGGACAGTGGGACGGGATACACCTTTTTAAAAGTCATAACCCTCATCCGGAGGTCAGCATTATATTGCTGGACTGGTCATGCAGGGAGAGCTGCCACTCACTTGATTATCTAAGCAGGCAGAGTGTATCAGGAAAACAGTATGAAGTGCTATGGATTGAATACTATAACAGAATACACCCACAGATTGATAAAAGACTTAAAGAATGCCCAGTAAATATGAAACAACGGGTGCCTGACCAGTGGATTGTTATGGGAATGCCTGATAAGATATACTACCACAAACACCTGATGTACAACACAGGCATAATTGCTTCAAGAGGTTCAATAATCTGTTTTGCAGATTCAGATGCGATATTTTCTCCTTCCTTTGTCGAAAGCATCATAAAGACCTTTTCTTCAAACAGGGATATCGTTCTTCACATTGATGAGATCAGGAATACCGACAGCAGGTTTTATCCATTCAACTATCCCTCTATTGAAGATATACCGGGCAAGGGACGTATCCAATGGTGTGACGGTCACCACAGGAATTACGGTGCCTGTATGTGCGCATTAAAAGAGGATTTGATAGAGATAGGCGGAGCTGATGAACACAAGGATTTCCTGGGACATATCTGCGGTCCGTATGATATGACCTTCAGGCTCATTAATGCCGGCAAGTGTGAAATATGGCACGAAAATGAATTCCTTTACCATGTATGGCACCCGGGAACTGAAGGAGAAAGAAACTATTCGGGGCCTGCTGTAGGAGCAATGTCTGCAACTGCCTACAACACTTTGGAGACAGGCAGAGTACTGCCGCTTGTTGAAAATCCTGCAATAAATATTTTAAGGACAGGGCTTCTAAAACATGCTGTCCGGCAGGAGAAACTATCAGAATGGGCACTTGAAGAAGGGAGATGAATCAGTCATACGTATACTGTTTTTCGACCCTGAACAATACCTTGATTACAGCAATGAACCCTCAAACTACGAATTGAGGCTGCCGGTTATAAACTGTGGTGCTGTTACATCATACAGGGATTATATATATCAACGGGTGCTGAGGTCTGAAGGAAGGGAGGCCATGGACCGGCGTGCGCTTGATGAAGTGTGCGCATTTAAACCGGATCTTGTAATAAACTCAACCTCATGGCCGCATGAATCAATCTCCCCTAAGACACTCACGGATATAATGGAGACAGGCACACCTGTATATACTCATGTGTGGGATACCCACATAGATCCGCAGCATCATCCTCATGAGATGGCATGGTTCAGCAACTGCACATACCTGGGACTTGCAGACTCTGTCAGCAGTTATCTGCGCTACCGATTGCTTGCAGAAACCCGCACTTCCCCGGAAGGTGTCATATTTACAGGCGGAAACAATGTATTTACTGACTTTGTGCATAAGAAAAATATAAAAAAAGAATATGATGTTACACTTCTCGGAAGCAATGAAGGATACCGCGTCAGCCTCATGGAATACCTGAAAGAAAACCTGAGTAAAAGAGGTATAAAGCTGTGCAAATCGGGAGGTTTGGTAGACAGCAGCAAGGGAGTGGCTGAACAGGGGCTGTCGGACAAATGGATACCGATAGACGATTATGTGGATGTAATAAACCGTTCAAGGATATGCTTAAGCTCGCAGACCCTTCCTCACCGCCTGCAGATAAAAGGCAAGGTGTTTCATTATCTTGCATGCGGCTCGCTGTGCCTTTCGGACTATAACACTGAAATTGCCGGAATAGTACCTGAAGATGCTCTGGCTTTTTATACAGGTTTCGAGGACTGTGTGACTAAGATTGAAAAATACTTAAGTGATAAGGATCTGCTGGAGCGTACCGCCCAGGCAGGTTACCGGTGGTTTACTGAAACATTTGACTACAGGAAGTTCTGGTCCAGGTTCCTTGAGTCGGCTGTAGAGAGAACCATCAAGCTTCCGGTACTTCCTGTACTGGATAAGGAATACAGCCGTTACAGGGAAGGGGTTTGCTGAAATGTTCTACATGAATGTTGCAATCTCTCAAACCAAAACCGATGATGTCATAATATACATCCATATACCTAAGACAGGCGGTTCCACACTGCACAAGGCCATACAGGAACATTACGGCAGCCGGCTTCTAAGCATATCGTACAATGACCTTTCGCAGCAGCAAAAAGAATGCATTTTTTTGATAAAGGAGCACATCCCTTTTGGTATCCACACCCTGCTGCCGCAAACCAGGTACAGATACATGACAGTCCTAAGGGACCCGGTAGAAAGGGTCATATCGATGTATTACTACATGCGCAGCAAAAACTGCCCTGACCTTGATAAGAGAAACTATTTTGAGGCAATTACACTTGATGAATACGTGTCAAATGAAATCCATGACTATTTCTCCGATATATGGCACAAATCCTGGACCTGCTCCACATACAACCTCCAGACACGCATGCTGGCAGGGGATCTTAAGAGGTGTGACCTTAAGAAGGCAATAAACAATCTCAACAGTTTCTTTCAGGTAGTGGGTATAACAGAAAGGTTTGCGGAGACGCTGAAGGTTATTAACAAAAATTACGGATGGAATGTGACTTCAGGGGAAAAAGAGAATGTGACTCCTGACAAACCTGCCCTTAAAGACATTCCAGACAAAACGATACGGCTTATAAGAAGCAAAAATGAAATGGATATGGAACTGTACTCTCATGCAAACCTTCTGCTGGACAAACGGAGCAAGGCATTGTGATAATCAGTCCTGTTTTCTTTTCCAGTTGTCTCTTTTTTCTTTTGGTATAATGTATGGTCTGCAGCGTGCGGACATTCCTCCGTCTACATTTAAAACCTGCCCCGTCACAAACGCAGAGTCCTCTCCTGCAAGAAATACAGCAATGCCTGCAACATGTCTGGGAAGTCCTTCAATCAGAAGAGGGGTATCAAAATCCTTGGGGTCTTTTTTAATCAGTATTTGTCTATCTATTCTTGTTTCGGGTTTGACCTTCACCGCGGCCGGTCTTATA